>NZ_JBANDI010000032.1:0-33615 GCF_039123485.1 Flavobacterium sp. PL12 | reverse complement strand
AATTTAGAGGAGTGAGAAACATAGAATTTTTCCTGTTTAGACTAACGAACATATATGCCTAATTTTTGCTACTCCACAGGTTTTCGTTATGATCCATTCTAATTCTAGCCCTCGTTAGGGATAGCAGCGGATAGCCCACAGCAAAGTGAAGTGAAACGAAACTTTGCGAGGACTTGAAGCGAATAGCCCGACCCTTTATAAAAAAAAGAGCCTGTTACCCCAAAAGGCAACAGGCTCTTTTTTTATAAAGGGTAACGCCCAAAGAAACATCTAGCCTAATGGAAATGTGTTTAAAATTGAATTTTAATAAATCTTCAAGAAGAAGTTATCAAAACGAAAACGCAATTTTACACAATTAGCTTCTCAATAACTACGACAGCATCAATCTTGTTTTTTAATTCGAAAGTATTAAAATAAAAAAAGTCTTTCTGTTACGAAAGACTTTTCTAAATACTGGCGGTCTGGACGGGACTCGAACCCGCGACCCCATGCGTGACAGGCATGTATTCTAACCAACTGAACTACCAAACCAATATTTTTAACCTGAAACCTTATACTGATGAAATTAAAATTTACTGGCCAATAAATAAATATCAACTATTAAATAAAATTCCTTCTTCTTAAATCAAAAAAGCTATTCGCCGAAGCGAAAAGCTTTTCATTGGTCTAACTACTAAACCCGCTACGAGTTACAAATTCGCAGCAAACAACACAACTAACGTTAAAAACCTTATGGGGCAAAAAAGCCTTTCTGTTACGAAAGGCTTTCCCCAATATTGCGGTCTGGACGGGACTCGAACCCGCGACCCCATGCGTGACAGGCATGTATTCTAACCAACTGAACTACCAAACCTCTGCGTTATTGCGGTGGCAAAGATACGATAGATTTCCGTTTACGCAAGTGTTTATTTGAAAAATAATTAATAAATTTTCATTCTATTAGCCAAAGTTTTGTTTTTCAACTAAGTATGTCAAAAGTATTTTTTCAAAACTTTCATCGATACTTACCGGAACATACTTAATTCTATTTTGAGAACAGGTTAAAGCCAACTTTTTAAAGTATTTTTCAACCTCATTTTCGTATTCTTGCTTCACATTATCAGCAAAAACAGCGATTTCTTCGCCAGTTTCTACATCAATGAACTTTCTAGGCGCATTATCGAAGTCAAAATTCAGTTCCGTTTTAGCATCGACCACATGAAACAAAACAACTTTATGCTTATTATGCTTTAAATGTTGCAAGGCGTTAAATAGTTCCTCTTCATTCTCTGCCTGAAACATATCAGTAAATAAAATGATCATCGAGCGACGGTGAATTTTCTCTGCTATTTGATGTAAGAATGTAATTGTGTCTGTGGACTTTTGATTGTCAGTCTTTAATAACAATCCTTCAAGCGTATTCAAAATCATTCTGTGATGGCGATCGCTACCTTTTTCAGGCGCATAATATTCGTAAGTATTTGAAAAAACACTTAAACCCACCGCATCACGTTGCTTTTTCAATAAGTTCATTAATACTGCAGCTGCTAAAACAGAAAATCCAATTTTATTTTCAAAAAAATTTTGACCTTCTTTCAATTTAGGATAATGCATCGAGGAAGAATTGTCAATAATAATATGACAGCGTAAATTAGTCTCTTCTTCATATTTCTTAGTAAATAGACGATCCGTTTTGGCAAATAGCTTCCAGTCAATATGTTTTGTGCTTTCGCCAAGATTATATACTTTATGCTCCGCAAATTCAGCTGAAAATCCATGAAATGGACTTTTATGCATTCCAGAAATGAAACCTTCAACAACTTGATTTGCTAATAATTCAAGATGCTGAAAACTCGATATTTTTTCTATTTGCGATTCTATTTTCATTCTGCTTCTTTTTTAATGATTTGAGCGCGTGATAAATTGTCGGTTGCTTGTAGCAACTTCCTTTTTAATATCGGACTGAAGTTAGGATTTTCTTTTAAAAAGTCAACCACTACTTCATAAGCATCTACCGAAGAATATTTCCCCACACTGTTTACTAACCAACCTTTAGGAAAGAAAATATCTCCTGTAAGCTGAACCTCTTCAATCATTTCCAAGCCTTGTTTTAAATACTTCTTTGAAATTTCTTGACGTAAAGGGTGATGAATGTTAGCTAAAGCTACTTGGACCCAGGCTTCCTTCTCTCTATTTTTCTGCGATTTTAGCGAAGTCATAAAATCATCTCTTACATTTATATCATTTGATATCGAAGGAAGTAAAAAATCAAAACGCTTGCGCTTATCAGCACTAGTTATAGATTCCCTTGTTTTTTTAAGAACCTCATCCGATTTATAATATTCATAAATCGCTAAATCCATAGCCATGTTGATATAATCATCTTCATTTAATTTCAAATTTGGAATTGAGATCTCTTTTTTCCAAATTTGGTATAACTTATCGCTAGCTGATTTAGAATAGGCCGTACTCTCAAACAAACCAAACAAAGTCTTTTTCACATTTGAAGGCAAACTTGATTCTAGTCTTTTATTAAGTAACAATTCTAATTCGGTTTGAGCGACAACTTGCTGTTTAGGCGTTAGAAAATCCCAAAACAACGAACTTATTTGATTAGACAATAATCTTACAATTAATTCATTTTGCTCTGCGGTAATTCCTTTTAAAAAACTATTGAAAGCCACTACTGGAGGAATTTTACCAATTAATGTGTTTTCATAGACATTAATGTAACTATACGCTCTCGCTACTTCATCCTTTATATTAGGAATTTGCTCTAAATTACTGGCATCAGTTGGAAAAACTCCATAGCCAAAACCATTATAATTATAAATAATTGAAATAGGTTTCTCACTACCAATAGCATCAATTACTTGAGTGTTTCGATCTTTAACATTAATTTTTATAGTTTTAACCGTATTTGGGTATACCAAACCTATCTCGAAAATTTGAGGCCATATATTTTTAGAGCCATCTTCCGCTTCTTGGTGAAGTATAAAGTTTTTAATTCGATTTGCATTATCATACTTAATATCATCTGTAAATAGTGGTCGTCCTGATTGATTGACCCATACATCACTCCACTCCTTTATATTCACAGAAGTTTCCTTATCTAAAATCTCAACTAGATTTTCCCAATCGGCATTTGAATTTGCATAATTGTGAATGTACTTCTGAATTCCTTTTTGAAAATCAACCTTTCCCATCGTTGCTTCTAACTGTCGCATCATAATGGGAGCTTTATTATAAATTATATTCCCATAAAGAGAACCTGCATTTTTAAGATTTGCTAAATTCTGTCTAATTGGATGAGTACCCTTCGTACGATCTTCATCATAAGCGCTCGAATAATGCGTTGCTAGAAACTGTAAATTGTGGTTAATATCTGGAAACGCAGGATTCATTATTTTATCGGCCATAAAATTAGCAAACACTTCCTTCATCCAAACGTCATTGAACCATTTCATAGTTACCAAATCACCAAACCACATATGAGAACTTTCATGTGCAATTAGTTTTCCTCTACTCAGCTTTTCGCTGTCAGTAGCGCTATTATGTAAAAACAACTTTGATTCTCGATACTGAATAGCGCCTACATGCTCCATTCCTCCATACTGAAAAACTGGAATTGTAGCAAAATCTAATTTTTTAAATGGAAAAGGAAACAGTGTGTATTTTTCTAAAAAAGAGATTGATTGGCGGTGTAAATCGAAAATAGCATCCATACTCTCGTTAATTTTTTCAGCATTATTTTCTCGATACAGCATCGTCATCGGGAAATTATCTACATTTTGAGAAACGTTCTTAAATTCACCCGCTACGAATGAAAATAGATACGTGCTCATCTTATCTGACTTTTCGAATTGATATGTAACATAATCTCCTTTACTCGTCTCTTTATACAATGGCGCTCCTGCTAAAACCGACCATCCTTTTGGCGCCGATATTGAAAGTGTGTAAGTAGCTTTAATATCGGGCTGATCGAAACAAGGAAATAAAGTGCTAGCTCTATCTGGAACTAATAAGGTGTATAAAAAATCATCATTTCTATTTAAAGATAATTCTCCAGCGATGAAATTTACCTCAACAGAATTTTCTCCTTTATTTAAATATTTTTTAGCAATAATTAAGTGCTCTTTTTCGTGTACTACTTCGATACTTTTGCCATTAACTACAACAGAATTTAGATTCTCTTTCTTTTCATTAAAATCTAAATATAAGGGTTGTTCAATATCTTGAAGAGTAACTTTTAACAGTAGCTTAGATAAGATAGGACTTTCTTTTTCTTTTGGAATAGCAAACGACAAATTATAGGATGCTTCAGTAATTTGACTTTTACGATACACAGCCAATTCTTGAGAAATTCCAGCCTCTAAAGCTACAGTCGTTTTCTTAACAGATTGACAAGAAAAAATCATCATAGTAAAACACAATAAATAGGAACTGATTTTCATTTTAATAAAGATTAATATGGGCTAAAAATAAGAAAAGGCTTGACTTTCGCCAAACCTTTTTATACTATTATTGAGAGTACTTAGTTACTTAAAACTACAATAAAGCGTCTAAACTATCTGCGTAAGTTTGTTTAGGAGCTACTCCAACTTGTTTACCTACTACTTCTCCGTTATGGAAAACTAACACTGTAGGTATGTTTCTCACTCCGTATTTTGCAGCAAATTCTTGATTTGCATCAACATCAACTTTCCCTATAACAACTTTTCCTTCGTACTCGCTGCTTAGTTCGTCAATGATTGGACCAACCATTCTACAAGGTCCACACCATGCTGCCCAAAAATCTACCATTACCGGTTTGTCTGATTTCAAAACTACTTCTTCAAAAGTAGCATCTGTTATTGCTAATGCCATATTGTTTTATTTTTAGTTTAAAAGTTTTGATCATATTCAAAACGTAATTACAAATTTAGAAATTAAATACATATCAAACACCATTCAAAAATTAGTTTTAACTATAAATGTATTGACAATCTTTATAAATCAATTTTAATTCCTTTTAGGTTTAACTTTAGGAGCTACTCCCGCTCTGCACTATATCTTTTAATGGCTTTTTACTCGTTCCTCTCAACAAGTGATTAAAAGGATGCCGTTTCGATCAGGGCTAAAAAAAAGAGGCTGCCTAAATAGACAACCTCTTAACAAACCAAATTTATTTTTTTATTATAGACTATATTTCAAACCTAAAGTTAGTCCTAAACCACTAATTCCAACATATGAACTTAGCTCATCCATTGCATCGTTTGGCCTAGTTGTGTCTTTTTGGTCTGGAGTAGCAGTATTAGGGTTAAATAACGGATTATTAGAATTTACATCTAAACGTTTTACATAATTTGAATGAATTTGCGCTTGACTTCTATTCGCCAAAACATCGTTCCCATTTACAGTAAACTCAGTAGTTTCTTTTGTTTTACCATGAACAGTAAAGTTACGGTACTCCACTTCAGCAAAAGCAGAAATATTTTTTCCTAATTTATAAGATGTTCCTAAAGCAGACATAAAACCTACCGTTGGATTTGGCTTCACTTTATCAACACTATGAATTTTACCAAAAGCAGTTGGAGCGCCGGACGGAGCAAAAGCTATCGGTGCATTCGCATCAGAAGTAATTTCTAAATCTCCGTGAACAGGTACTAAAACACCCACTTTAGCATAAGGTTCAAAACCTTTGTGCTCACCTAAAAACAAAACTAATGCAGGAGCTAAATCAAATGCTGTAATTTGACCTACTGATTTAAAATTATAAACACCTGCTGGTGTAATAGGCACATCAGAAACTGTCTGAGCCATAGTTTTGTCAGTACTGTTGTAATAGTTAACACCCATCTCAACACCTAAACGTTGATTAAAACGGTATCCTGCAGTAAATCCAGTTCTAAAACCTTCTCCAAAAGATCCAGTTACACTTTCTTCAGAAATTAATTTTCCTCCTACATACACTTTGCTTAATGCAGCGTTACCTCCTACAGTAGGAAATTCAGTAGCAGCAGTCTGTGTAAAAAAAGATCCGCCTAATTTAAAATACCAGCTTTCGTTTTGGTCAGTTTGCCCCATCATAGTCATAGAGCAAGCCATAAATCCTAATAAAAAAAGATTCTTTTTCATAATAATGTTTTTTGTTTTACACAAATTTAAATGATTTCATCCACAGCTATACCTTATATTGTAAATAAAATAGCTGTAATTAGCTTGTTTTATATGCATGCATATAAAAATCAAGGCTTTACAAGTGAAAATTTAACATTTGGAAAATAAAAATTTCCAAATTAATCTAATTTAACTTGAAGTTTATTTGCATTTTTTCGAGCTCCATCAGCAATTCGTTCGAAATTTTAATTTTTAGTCTTCTACTCGGCATTGTTAATTTAGTGACCACTTTTATTTCCTCTACCTCTTCAACTTTTGCTTTAACCACTGATTCTGAACCCATCATTTCATCACCCTCTATATCTGAGTCTTCATTTTCATCAATAAATACCTCTTCTTCATTTTCAGATTCTATTGGCGCAACTTCAACTAAACGTTTCGTTTTCTCGATTTCCATAATTTCGAAAGCAACGGTATTATCCCCTTTATTTTCCTGAAAAAGATGACTTAACTTATGAATAAATTCTGCTTCTAAGTCACTTATGTTAAGTAGTAATATAAGTTTCTTAGCAAAAATACTCAAGACATCCTGCAGTTGCTTCGCGTCAGTAAATTGCATTCTAGGTTCTGATTTTTTACCAGTATCCCTATTTACCCATCCGTCTTTAATTAATATTTTAAAATAAACGAAATTATTAGGAAGCAGGAAGCGATGGAAATTTAAATACTCTTCATTGAATATTTTAAATTCAAAACTTTCGTCAAAACCTTCAAGATTAAAAATTGCCCATTCCTTTCCGTTCTTAGCAATTCTTCTTTGAACATTTGAAACAATACCACCAAAAGCGAGAGTTTTCCCCACATGCGCTTCCATGTTTTTAAGTGCTTCTAATTTAGAATTACAGAAATACTTCATTTCAAATTTAAAATCGTCCAGCGGATGTCCAGAAATATAGATTCCCACAACCTCTTTTTCTTTAGCGAGTTTTTCCATCGTACTCCAATCTTCGCAGGGAGGAACGATTGGTTCAGCAATTTGGACATCACTACTTTCGCCAAATAAACTCACTTGTGACGAGTTTTCATTCTCTTGATATTTCGAACCATATCGAATCGCTTTTTCATAAAAAGTAATTCCGTCGCCATCATCATGAAAATATTGTGCTCTTGTGGTATTCCCAAAAGAATCAAATCCACCGGCTAAAGCTAAGTTTTCAATTGCTTTTTTATTGGCCGCACGCAAATCAATTCGCTTAGCCAAATCAAATATCGATTTATACTTTGTGTCTTTTCTATTCTCTACAATTGTTGCAACTGCGCCAGAACCAACACCTTTAATAGCTCCCATCCCAAAACGGACTGCATAATCATCATTTACAGTGAATTTATAAAAAGATTCATTTACATCAGGACCTAAAACTTGCAATCCCATTCGCTTGCATTCCTCCATAAAGAAAGAGACTTGCTTGATATCACTCATGTTATTTGACAAAACCGCAGCCATATATTCTGCTGGATAATTTGCTTTTAGATAGGCGGTTTGATACGCAATCCAAGCATAGCACGTTGAGTGTGACTTATTAAATGCATATTCTGCAAACGCTTCCCAGTCTTTCCAGATTTTCTCTAATTTATCTTCAGCATGACCTTTGGCGGCAGCCTGATTAATAAATTTAGGTTTCATTTTATCTAAGACATCTTTTTGCTTTTTTCCCATTGCTTTACGCAACACATCGGCGTCACCTTTAGAGAAATCCGCTAACTTTTGTGACAAAAGCATTACCTGCTCTTGGTAAACAGTAATTCCGTAGGTATCTTTTAATAGTTCTTCACAAGCATCTAAATCGTAAATAATTTCTTCTTCACCATTTTTACGCTTAACAAAACTCGGAATGTAAGCAATTGGCCCTGGACGATACAATGCATTCATCGCAATTAAATCAGGAAAAACCGTAGGTTTCAATTCCTTCATATACTTCTGCATTCCTGGACTTTCATATTGAAAAATACCAACAGTTTCTCCACGTTGAAAAAGCTCATACGTCTTTACATCATCAATAGGAAACGCATCTGGGTCGAGATCAATTCCACTTCTATATTTTACTAATTTTACAGTATCCTTAATTAAGGTAAGAGTTTTTAAACCCAAGAAATCCATTTTTAACAAACCCGCACTTTCTACAACGGAGTTATCAAACTGCGTTACGTACAAATCTGAATCTTTGGCAGTAGCTACGGGAACAAAATCAGTAATGTCACTTGGTGTAATAATCACACCACAAGCGTGAATACCAGTATTTCGTAAGTTTCCTTCTAAAACTTTAGCCTGCTGAATGGTTTCTCCACCAAGATCATCTTCATTAGCAAGACTTATTAGTTCTTTGATATTAATGTATTCCTCAGGACGAACAGCCTTTTTTATTAAGTCTTCTTTCTCATTTAAAAAACGCGCTAAATTCCATTTTGATGGCATCATGCCCGGAATCAATTTGGCAATTTTATCAGCTTCAAACAATGGTAAATCTAATACTCTCGCAGTATCTCTAATGGCAGATTTAGTTGCCATTTTACCATAAGTGATAATTTGTGCTACTTGTTTTGAACCGTATTTTCTAATCACATAATCCATGACACTACTACGACCTTCATCATCAAAATCGATATCAATATCGGGAAGTGACACACGATCGGGATTCAGGAAACGCTCAAAAAGCAGATTGTATTTTAAAGGATCTATATTCGTAATTTTTAAACAATAGGCCACTACAGAACCTGCTGCTGAACCCCTCCCTGGACCAACCGAAACTCCCATGCTTCGCGCCTCAGCAATTAAATCTTGTACAATCAAGAAATAACCTGGATAACCAGAATTTGAAATTGTTAATAATTCAAAGTCAAGTCGTTCTTGAATTTCTTCGGTAATTTCAGGGTATCGCCTATTAGCACCTTCAAAAGTTAGATGTCTCAAATAGGCGTTTTCTCCACGAACTCCTCCATCAACAGCATCTTCTGCAACTTCAAATTCCGTAGGTATTTCAAATTTGGGAAGTAAAACTTCTCTAGCCAAATCGTAAATTTCAATTTTATCTACAATCTCTGAAATATTCGAAATCGCTTCTGGTAAATTATTGAATAGCTGCTTCATCTCGTCTCCCGATTTGAAGTAGTATTCTTGATTTGGTAATCCGTAACGATACCCGCGACCGCGACCTATTGGAGTCGTTTGCTTTTCGCCATCGCGCACACATAGTAAAATATCATGTGCATTCGAATTTTCCTTATCTATGTAAAAGGTATTGTTTGTCGCAACAATCTTAACATCGTGTTTTCTTGCCAATGAAATCAAAGAAGCATTTACTCGATTTTCATCTTCTTGATTGTGACGCATCACTTCAATATAAAAATCGTCTTTGAATTCGTTTTTCCACCAAATTAAGGCTTCTTCGGCTTGGTTTTCACCAACATTCAAAATCTTATTTGGTATTTCACCATATAGATTTCCAGACAAAACGATAATATCTTCTTTATACTTTTGAATAACTTTTCTATCGATTCTTGGTACGTAGTAAAATCCTTCTGTGTAAGCTATGGAGGACATTTTCGCCAAATTATGATATCCTTTTTTGGTCTTCGCCAAAAGCACTATTTGGTACCCATTGTCTTTAACAGACTTGTTTTTATGGTCTTCACAAACAAAAAACTCACAACCTACAATAGGTTTCATAGTAACCTCAGTAGGTTCTTCTCCGTTTTCTACAGCTATTTTATTTTTGGCCTCAGCCGATTTATTATGATATAAAATATCCCGTACAAAGTGAAAAGCGCCCATTAAATTAGCATGATCCGTCATAGCAACTGCAGGCATTTTTTGCTGTGCCGCCGCTTTAACTAGTGCCGCAATGCTAATGGTAGATTGCAATACCGAAAATTGTGTGTGATTATGTAAATGCACAAATTGGGTATCTACCAGTACTTTTTTATTCTCAGAAAGCTCTTTCTTTGAAACTGCTGGCTCTTGCTTTTCCCCAAACTGCTGACGAATTTTCTCCGAAGCTGCCTTAAGATTAATATGTTTTAATCCAATAAGTTTAATCTCACTTGGATTCTTACTTTGGAACTCTTGAAAATAGTTAGCAGGAACATCAAGTTCTTCTTTGGTGAAAATCTCTCTACGAATTAATTCTAAAAAACAACGCGTAGTTGCCTCCACATCGGCAGTTGCGTTGTGCGCTTCGCCAAAAGGTTTGTTAAATAAATAACTATGTAATTCTGTCAGTGTAGGCAATTTGAATTTTCCTCCACGACCTCCAGGCAATTTCAATAAAGAAGCAGTAACCTCTGTACAAGTATCCAGAATTGGCATGGAGCTCATTTGGCTTTCCACTCCCATTCTGTAAAATTCACAGCCCATAATATTGATATCAAAACCTAAATTCTGACCTACAATATATTTGGCTTTACCTAATGCAATATTAAATTTCTCCAACACTTCGGCCAAAGAAATACCTTCTGCTTCGGCTAATTCAGTAGAAATTCCGTGAATACGTTCCGCATCATACGGAATATTAAAACCTTCTGGTTTGACCAAATAATCCTGATGCTCGACTAGTTTACCCATATCATCATGCAACTGCCATGCGATTTGAATACAACGTGGCCAGTTGTCAGTATCAGAAATAGGTGCGCCCCAACGCTTAGGTAATCCTGTGGTTTCAGTATCGAATATTAAGTACATATCTGGAATTGAAGTGTTTGTAATTATTTAAAATCACAAAAATTGAATTTCAAATTTAGGCTTTTTTTACACAAATAAAGACGCTTACTTTTTAATATTGGAAAGAAAAACTACCACTCTTTTTTGTAAAGCATTCTCCTATATTTTTACTCAGAAATTCTTAAAATTAATTCCAGTTTTCGAAATAAAAAGAATAGATCTACTTTTTTTCTAAATTTTGGATGTCGTAATATTTTGTAGAAATTTCTCTCGTTCACCCGGCTTTTATTAAGATAATAATTAGTTTTAATGGGCTTAAAAAGTTACTTCCATATCGTAATTAAATGTTAGTCAAGCACTGATACAATGAAAAATAATCAGACATAGTCATCTTACATTTAATTATTCCTAAAATACACTACTAAATCTTACCTGATATTATGAATTTACTATAATTAAACGATTAACATATAAAACATCATTTCCACACTGACTTTAAAAATGTAATAAACTCAAAAGGCGTTACTGTTACTAAAATGGCAAACGATATGACTATGCTATCGTTTACACTGTTTGGGTATCGTATATAATCAATATTCGAAATTTTCTACTTTATCAATTTTTATAAATTTGCTTCGATTACTATTTTTCCAAAAATCAACTTGGATATTCAAAGAAGAAATACAATAAAAAAACTATTAAAATGAGTACTACATTATTTGACAAAGTATGGGATTCGCATGTTGTGCGTAAAATTGAAGATGGACCAGATGTGTTTTTTATTGACCGTCATTTCATTCATGAAGTTACGAGCCCTGTTGCTTTTTTAGGTTTAAAATCAAGAAATATTAAAGTTTTATATCCAGAACGCACATTTGCGACAGCGGATCATAATACACCAACCATAAATCAACATTTACCTGTTGAAGATCCTTTATCAGCTAATCAACTAAAAGCTTTAGAAGATAACGCTGCAGAATATGGAATTTCACATTGGGGTTTAGGCCATAAAAAGAATGGAATTGTGCACGTGGTAGGTCCTGAAAATGGAATTACACTTCCAGGTGCAACAATAGTATGTGGTGATTCACATACATCTACTCATGGTGCTTTTGGAGCAATTGCTTTTGGGATTGGAACTTCTGAGGTAGAAATGGTAATGGCTACACAATGTATCATGCAGCCGAAGCCGAAGAAAATGCGTATCAACGTAAATGGTAAATTAAGTAAAGGTGTTGGTCCAAAAGACGTTGCACTTTACATTATTTCCAAACTAACAACTTCTGGAGGAACTGGATATTTTGCTGAATATGCAGGAAATGTCTTTGAAGAAATGTCAATGGAAGGTCGTATGACTGTTTGTAATTTAAGTATCGAAATGGGTGCTCGTGGTGGAATGATTGCACCAGATCAAAAAACATTCGATTTCCTTGAGGGAAGATTATACGCTCCGAAAGGAGAAGCTTGGACTAAAGCGGTTGAATATTGGAAAACTTTGAAAACAGACACCGATGCAGTTTTTGATTCTGAATTAAATATTGATGCAGCTGATATCGAGCCGATGATTACTTATGGTACAAATCCCGGAATGGGAATTGGTATTTCAAAAAGTATTCCCAGTGCGAACCAAGTTGAAGGCGGAGCTGAAACCTATAAAAAATCATTAGCCTACATGGGCTTTCAAGAAAATGACGTAATGATTGGTAAACCAATTGATTTTGTTTTCCTAGGAAGTTGTACTAATGGACGAATTGAAGATTTTAGAGCATTTACAGAAATTGTAAAAGGTCGTAAAAAAGCAGATAATGTTACGGCTTGGTTGGTTCCCGGTTCTCACGTTGTAGAAGCACAAATTAAAGAAGAAGGTTTGTTAGACATTCTAACTGAATCTGGATTTGTATTGCGTCAGCCAGGATGTTCGGCCTGTTTAGCGATGAATGATGATAAAGTTCCAGCTGGTAAATATGCGGTAAGTACTTCAAATAGAAACTTTGAAGGCCGTCAAGGTCCAGGTTCTAGAACACTTTTAGCAAGTCCGATTATGGCTGCTGCTGCTGCCGTTACTGGAAAATTAACAGATCCTAGAGAGCTTTTTTAAAAGATTTAAGAATGTAGATTAACGATTTTTGACCCGAGCGCTAGCGAACTGGCGTAGCATTTCAGATTTCGTTAGAATACTAAATTTTTTATTAAATTGAAATTTTACAATATATTACATAAAAAATAGCGATTAAAAATAGGTCTCTTCGCAGAAATTAACAATCTAAAATCGTTAATCTAAAATCAAAAATCAAATGGCATACGATAAATTTAATATCCTTACGAGTAGCGCAGTGCCGTTACCAATAGAAAACGTAGATACTGACCAAATTATTCCAGCTCGTTTCTTGAAAGCGACAGAGCGTGTAGGCTTTGGCGATAACCTTTTCCGTGACTGGAGATACAATGGAGATGATTCTCCAAAAGCAGATTTTGTTTTAAACAACCCAACCTATTCTGGGAAAATCTTGGTAGGAGGGAAAAACTTTGGATCGGGATCCTCTCGTGAGCACGCAGCTTGGTCTGTTTATGATTATGGCTTTAGAGCTGTGGTTTCGTCTTTCTTTGCTGATATTTTTAAAGGAAACTGCTTGAATATTGGTGTTTTACCCGTTCAAGTAAGCTCAGAGTTTTCAGATAAAATATTTGCGGCAATCGACGCTGATCCAAATACTGAATTAGAAATTAATCTCCCGGAGCAAACGATTACTTTAAAAGCTACTGGTGAGAAAGAATCTTTCGACATCAATGGTTACAAAAAGAATAACATGTTGAATGGATTTGATGACATTGATTATTTACAAAATATTAAAGAAGATATTATTGAATTTGCTGATAAGCTTCCTTATTAAAAAAATCTGTAAAAAATTAAATTACTTTTTTACTTTCCTTCTCTTAAATAAATACATCGGTTTTACATTATAAAAATCGATAGCATCTTTACACTAATGAAAAAAAGAAAAATTGAAATAATGGATACGACGCTTCGCGATGGTGAACAAACCTCGGGAGTATCTTTTTCTGCCGCAGAAAAATTAACCATTGCACAATTACTCCTAGAGGAATTAAATATTGATCGAATAGAAATTGCATCTGCGCGTGTCAGTGAAGGCGAATTTTACGGTGTTAAAGGAATTATGGCTTGGGCCGAAGAGAAGGGATACAGCAAGAGAATTGAAGTTTTAACTTTCGTCGATGGAGGTCTTTCCATCGAATGGATGAAGAATACTGGTGCCAAAGTTCAAAATTTACTGACTAAAGGTTCGCTAAATCACTTGACGCACCAACTGAAGAAAACTCCACAACAACATTTTGATGAAATAGCACAAACAATTGCGTTAGCACAACAAAATAATATTGATACAAATGTCTATTTAGAAGATTGGAGTAACGGGATGCGAAATTCGCCAGAATATGTTTTCCAATATTTAGATTTTCTAACAAAACAACCGGTAAAAAGAATTCTGCTACCGGACACTTTAGGAGTTCTTATTCCTTCGGAAACATTTAATTTTATTTCCCAAATTACATCAAGGTATCCTAATACGCATTTTGATTTCCATGCCCATAATGACTACGACTTAAGCATTGCTAATGTAATGGAATCAGTTAAAGCTGGAATTCATGGACTACATGTTACTGTGAACGGAATGGGAGAGCGCGCTGGTAATGCTCCTCTTGAAAGTACAGTCGCCGTTATTAATGATTTCATGCCAGAAATAGAAATGAACGTTAAAGAATCTTCGCTATACTCTGTGAGTAAATTAGTCGAAACTTTTACAGGCTATAGAATTCCAGCAAATAAACCAATTGTAGGTGACAACGTTTTCACACAAACTGCGGGAATTCATGCAGACGGTGACAATAAAAATAATCTTTATTTTAACGATTTATTACCGGAGCGCTTTGGCAGAAAAAGACAATATGCTTTAGGCAAAACATCTGGCAAAGCCAATATTGAAAAAAACCTCCAAGAATTAGGACTGCAATTAAATCCTGAAGATTTAAAACTAGTTACGCAAAGAATCATTGAATTAGGTGATAAAAAAGAAACAGTCACTAAGGAAGATTTGCCTTATATAATATCAGATGTTTTGGACAGTCAATCTTATTTAGAAAAAATTGTGGTTGAATCTTACATTCTATCTCATGCAAAAGGAATGCGTCCATCTACCACTCTATCTTTAAAAATAGACGGTGAAATTATTGAAGAGCATGCACAAGGCGACGGACAATTCGATGCTTTTATGAATGCATTAGCAAAAATTTATAAGACTAAAAATTTAGAGTTACCCAAATTGATTGACTACGCTGTACGAATTCCACCAGGAAGTAGTTCAGATGCACTGTGCGAGACGATAATTACTTGGACAAATAATGGAAAAGAATTTAAAACAAGAGGTTTAGATTCTGATCAAACTGTAGCTGCTATTGTGGCAACACAAAAGATGTTAAATGTGATCCCCTCCCCAACCCTCACAGAAGGGAAGGGAGCCTAAATCAGTTAGACAAATAAAAAAAAATACAAACATTATCCTTTCCCATCTCAGCTCCCCCTCCTTTAGAGGGAGTCGGGCGGAGGAATAAAACTATAAAACATGAAATACACTATTGCACTTTTAGCCGGAGACGGAATTGGACCAGAAGTAATTAACGAAGCTGTAAAAGTTTCGGATGCTATTGCAAAAAAATTCAATCACGAAATTACTTGGACTCCTGCGCTTACAGGAGCTTGTGCTATTGATGCGGTTGGCGTGCCTTATCCTGATGAAACGCATGAAATTTGTATGGCTGCAGATGCTGTATTATTCGGCGCAATTGGTCATCCCAAATATGATAATGATCCATTGGCACCAGTTCGCCCAGAGCAAGGTTTATTATTAATGCGTAAAAAATTAGGTTTGTTTGCTAACGTTAGACCTACATTCACTTTTCCATCTTTGATTGACAATAGTCCATTAAAAAGAGAAAGAATCGAAGGTACCGACTTAGTTTTCCTAAGAGAATTAACTGGCGGAATATATTTTGGAGAAAAAGGTAGAAGAGATGGTGGTGAAACCGCTTTTGACAACTGCGTGTATACGAGAGCTGAAGTGCAACGCTTAGCTAAAAAAGGATTTGAATTAGCAATGACTAGAACTAAAAAATTATGTTGTGTTGATAAAGCAAATGTTCTAGAGACATCACGATTATGGAGAGAAACAGTTCAAGCAATGGAGAAAGATTATCCTGAAGTTACTGTCTCTTATGAATTTGTCGATGCGGTTGCTATGCGTTTGGTTCAATGGCCAAATTCTTATGACGTATTAATAACCGAAAATTTATTTGGAGATATATTAACTGATGAAGCATCTGTGATTTCTGGATCAATGGGATTAATGCCATCTGCATCTGTGGGAGAGCATACGTCTTTGTACGAGCCAATTCATGGTTCGTATCCACAAGCTACAGGATTAAATATTGCTAATCCGCTTGCAACTGTATTATCAGCAGCAATGATGTTTGAGGATGCTTTTGGATTAAAAGAAGAAGCAGAAGCCATTAGAGCTGTAGTCAATAAATCATTAGAACAAGGAATTGTAACCGAAGATTTAGTTGTTAAAGGAGCTAAATCATATTCAACTAGTGATGTTGGAGACTGGTTAGTAGCTAATTTATAAACCAACATACATATAATAATATGAAAACCATTCTATCAAAGGGATGGTTTTTTTATTATTAGCTATTACCACGCTATTAAATCAACTATTTAAATTCTATTAAAGCCACTTACAAATTTGCTAATCTAATAATTATGAAATCAAACTAGAAAAAGAAATATATTCTTAAAGATAAAAAATTTAAGAAATTAGAAAAGCTTTATTATTTAAAACAAAAAAGGTGTCAATTTACATTGACACCTTTTCTTATAGTTGTAGAAAAAAATATTAATATCCTCCTCTGTTTCCACCACCACGGTTTTCTCCACCACGGCTGTTTCCACCACCATAACCACCGCGTGAATCTCCACCACGACTGTTATTGTTAAAACTTCTTCTTTCGCCTTCTGGTTTTGGCTCAGATTTGTTTACAACGATTGCACGTCCTTGAACAGTTGCACCGTTCAATTCGTCAATTGCTTTTTGAGCTTCGTCATCATTTGCCATTTCAACAAAACCAAATCCTTTACTTCTTCCAGTAAATTTATCAGTAATAATTTTAACTGAATCAACTGCTCCGTAAGCCTCGAAAGACTCTCTTAAATCTGCTTCCTCAATACTGAATGGAAGGCTTCCAACAAAAATATTCATATGTACTTATTTAAATAATACAACAAATGTAGTGCATTTATTTTGTAATCTACTATATATTAGCTTATTTATGATTTATAATGAAATTAGAATGCGGATAAAACCACTGTTTTAATTACTTCAGACAATGGTAATAGCAATAGTTCCAGCGAATAAAGCATTTTACAATATATTTATGTGAGATAAAATATATTTAAGGAATTTGTAAACTTACCGGAATTTTATAGAAAACTCCTTGCTGAAAACTTAAAGTAGGATCAACTAATTCAAACGCATCAATGTTTTTCGCATTAAATTTAAAAGTTCCTGTAACAGTTTTATTAATTTCGTCGTATTCTTCGATAATAATTTGGCCTGCACCAATATCAGTTCCAGTTCTGTACATAACTTGATTCCCTTCTTTGGAAGACAAAAAAACTGCAGTTTCTAAATTATTTTGTCCTAATTGATAGAGATCTAAATTAGTAGAAGAAGTTTTTAAAGTTAGAACTTCATTTGCTGTGTACGCTTCTATTAATAAAGATCCATCAGACAATAAAGTTGCCCTTGAATCTACTGCTCGCCAAAAAACATTGTTTTTCATTCCCTGAATAGAAGGATTATTAAACTTAACATCCTCCTCACATGAAAACAATGAAAAAAGCACTAATAACAAAAGAGTTGTTTTTTTCATACGACTGAATTTGAACAAACAAAAATAAACTATTTACCTATATAAATAGAATGCGATTTATAAAATGAAAACAGGCAAAGAATTGCTAAAGCATTACCCTTGATTAAAATAGATTTCACTGTAGTAGAAACCAATAAAAAATGTATCTTTGCACCCTTAATTAATCGAGGTCGAGTACCTCAAAATTTAATCACAAGATTATGTCAGTAAAAATTAGATTACAAAGACACGGTAAAAAAGGAAAACCTTTTTACTGGGTTGTAGCTGCAGATGCACGCTCAAAAAGAGATGGTAAATACCTAGAGAAAATTGGTACTTACAATCCAAACACAAACCCAGCAACTATCGACTTAAACCTTGATGCTGCAGTTAGATGGTTGCACAATGGTGCTCAACCAACTGATACTGCTAAAGCAATTCTTTCTTACAAAGGAGCTTTGTTGAAACATCACCTTGATGGAGGTATCCGTAAAGGAGCTTTAACTCAAGAGCAAGCTGATGCAAAATTAACAACTTGGTTAGATGCAAAATCTGGAAAAGTTGATGCTAAAAAAGATGGTTTAACTAAAGCGCAAGCTGATGTTAAAGCTAAAGCTTTTAAAGCAGAACAAGATGTAAACGCAAAACGTTTAGCTGCAGCTGCACAAGCTGAAGCAGATGCTATTGCTGCTGCAACTCCAGCTGTAGAAGAAGAAGTTGAAGCTTCGGCTGAAGAAACTCCTGCTGCAGAAGAAAATAACGAAACAACTGAAGCATAATTTTAATAGCGAGAAATGCGTAAAGAAGATTGTTTCTATTTAGGTAAAATCGCTAAAAAATTTAGTTTCAAAGGAGAAGTTCTTGCCTATTTAGACACGGACGAACCTGAGTTATACGAAAACTTGGAATCAGTGTTTGTTGAATGCAACAAACACTTGGTTCCTTTTTTTATTGAAAGCAGCTCGCTGCACAAAAATGATTTTCTTCGTATTCGTTTTGAAGATATCAATAATGAAGAAGATGCCGATGCTGTAATAGGTAATGACTTATATCTTCCTCTAAAAATGTTACCAAAACTTAGCGGTAACAAATTCTACTTTCATGAAGTAATTGGTTTTGAAGTTGAAGACAAGCGCCTTGGCATTGTTGGAAAAATCGAATCAATAAATGATACCACTGCTCAACCACTTTTTGAAGTTTTAAATGGTGAAGTAGAAATTCTTATTCCTATGATTGATCATTTTCTTGTTAAAATTGATCGGGAAAATAAAAAAGTCGTGATGGACTTGCCAGAAGGACTTATCGAAATGTATCATTAAGAAAAGTAATTCTTAGGCTCTTTTTAGTGATCAGATTTACAAAATCTAAAATGCTTCGGAAATTCTCTAATGCTCGAGTCACTATTTTTTAATCTTCAATTTTCAATCACTTTGTTTCAATTCAAACAATTTTCTGTAAATCAAGACCGCTGCGCGATGAAAATCGGGACTGATGGTGTTTTACTTGGCGCTTGGACTCCTATAAATAATAATACAATTAGTATTCTTGACATTGGATCAGGAACAGGAATCATTGCTCTAATGCTAGCGCAAAGAAGTAATGCTGAACAAATTGATGCGTTAGAAATTGATGAAGAAGCCTACGAACAATCAGTAGATAATTTTGAAAACTCTCCTTGGAGCGATCGTTTATTTTGCTTTCACGCTGGTTTAGACGAATTTATTGCTGAGCCTGAAGACGAATACGATCTGATAATATCAAATCCACCATTTTACACAGAAGATTACAAAACTGACAATAAACAAAGAGATTTAGCTCGTTTTGCTGACTCCATGCCTTTTGAAGACTTAATCGAAGCTGCTGATTTATTACTTTCTGAGAACGGAATTTTCTCTTTAATAATTCCTTTCAAGGAAGAGATCGGTTTTTTGGCTTTGGCCAAAGATTATGAATTATATCCAATAAAAATCACTCGCGTAAAAGGCACACCAACTAGTGAAATAAAGCGAAGTTTATTAGCTTTCAGTAGATTTGAAAGTGCCAAATTAGAGGTAGATGAGTTAATTATTGAAACAGCGAGACATATTTATACTCCAGAATATATCGCCTTGACTAAGGATTTTTATTTAAAGATGTAATTGTAAACTCTATTCTAAAAAGACTTTATTTAATTAATAATCTTTTCCTTTTTCAATTCATTTTATTGTAGCTTAGTACATTAAATACTTTTATTATGCTTATTGGCTAAAAAAAATATTATAAATTATAAAAATATAACATTTGTTAATGCAATTGTTATATTTCTTTATGTAGATTTGTTCTATTAAAAATTAACAATCATGAAACCAGACTTATTTCAAGCCCCAGATTATTATAATTTAGATGATTTATTAACAGAAGAGCATAAATTAGTCCGTGACTCAGCACGTGCTTGGGTAAAACGAGAGGTATCGCCTATTATAGAGGAATACGCTCAAAGAGCTGAATTTCCACAGCAAATCATAAAAGGTTTAGGAGAAATTGGTGGTTTTGGTCCGTATATTCCTGAAGAATATGGAGGAGCTGGATTAGACCAAATTTCTTATGGATTAATCATGCAAGAAATAGAACGTGGTGATTCTGGTGTACGTTCTACCTCCTCTGTACAATCTTCTTTAGTAATGTATCCTATTTGGAAATATGGAAATGAAGAACAAAGAGTAAAATATTTACCAAAATTAGCTACTGGAGAATTCATGGGTTGTTTTGGATTAACTGAACCAGATCATGGTTCAAATCCAAGTGGAATGACAACTAATTTTAAAGATATGGGTGACCACTATCTTTTGAACGGTGCTAAAATGTGGATTTCCAATGCGCCATTTGCTGATATTGCGATCGTTTGGGCAAAAAATGAAGAAGGTAGAATACACGGTTTGATTGTTGAAAGAGGAATGGAAGGATTTACTACTCCTGAAACACATAATAAATGGTCGCTTCGTGCGTCGTCGACTGGAGAGTTAATATTTGATAACGTAAAAGTTCCTAAAGAAAATTTGTTGCCTAATAAATCTGGATTAGGTGCTCCACTTGGCTGCCTTGATTCAGCACGTTATGGAATCGCTTGGGGTGCTATTGGCGCTGCAATGGATTGCTACGACACTGCTTTGCGTTATGCAAAAGAAAGAATACAATTTGACAAACCTATTGCTGGAACACAATTACAACAAAAGAAATTAGCTGAAATGATTACTGAAATCACAAAAGCGCAATTGTTGACATGGAGATTAGGTGTTTTAAGAAATGAAGGAAGAGCTACTACTGCTCAAATCTCAATGGCTAAAAGAAATAATGTTGATATGGCAATCCATATAGCTCGTGAAGCAAGACAAATGTTAGGCGGAATGGGAATTACTGGAGAATACTCTATCATGCGCCACATGATGAATTTAGAATCTGTAATTACATACGAAGGAACACACGACATTCACTTGTTAATTACAGGAATGGACGTTACTGGAATACCAGCATTCAAATAATATAGTAAATAATTATAGTTTATTTAAAGCTTCTTGGAAACAAGAAGCTTTTTCTTTTTATAGTTATTCTCACATTTTTGTTGAGGAGGTAATTACTTTGAATTACTGAATAGTGATCTAATTCTAACTTCTACGTTTTAAAAAAATAACAAATTTAGAATTTGATCAATGAAAAATAATAGGTTGGTAATAGAGAATTTAATATTTTTATTAAAGTGTTGATTTCAAGAAATAGGCAGAACAAACTAAAAAATTTTGTTCTCTTATTTAAGCAACATCGTAATCGGTAAAAAAAGCATAATGAAAAATATAATTCAAGTAGTAACATTCCTATTGATAACATTAAGCATAGCGAGCTGTAGTGTAGAAAATTCAATTATTGATACAAAACCTAATGCAAACAATAGCAATCAAACAATAGTAACAGCAATACCAGCGGTTAAAACGAGAGAACAGACTATCAATTATTTAGCGTTAGGTGATAGTTATACTTTTGGCGAAAGCGTTTGCGAAAAATGCACTTTTCCATTCCAATTAAAGACTGCATTACAAAACACTAATTTGAAAAATAATTTTAGTTCAAAAGTAATTGCGCAAACGGGTTGGACAACAACAAATCTTCTTGATGCAATAAATAATCAAAATTTAAATCCGACTTACGATCTAGTCACTTTATTGATTGGCGTTAACAATCAATTTCAGCGTCAGTCGTTTTCTTTGTATCAAGTAGAGTTTCCAGCATTAGTATCTAAAAGTATTGCACTTGCTAAAGGAGATAAATCAAATTTAATTGTCGTTTCCATTCCTGATTATGCTTACACGCCTTCGAGTCAAGCATTAGGAAACATGGTGTCAATTTCATCTGAGATTGATAATTATAATAGATTTGCTAGAAATTATTGTCAAGATAATGGCATCCGCTTTATTGATATTACCGAAATAACAAGAGGTGGAATTATTGACAAAGACTTAGTTGCAGTAGATGGCCTACATCCCTCTGAAAAAGCGTATGGTTTGTTTGTGGAACGCATCGCACCAATTGCTGCAAATGTACTCAACAAATAAAAAAAGCGTCACTTGAGGTGACGCTATGATTTAATTCTCAGGAGCAAGTTCTAGTTCGAGTCCTTCAAGACTTTCAGTAATTGGGATTTGGCATCCCAATCGGCTATTTGACTTGACGTAAAATGCTTCTGAAAGCATTGCCTCTTCATCCTCTCCCATTTCTGGTAATTCCACGTCATTTAAGACGTAACATTGACAGGAAGCACACATTGCCATTCCGCCACAAGTTCCTTCAACAGGGAGCTCGTATGCTTTACACAATTCCATGATATTCATCGCCATATCAGTAGGCGCTTGTAATTCATGAACAACTCCTTCTCTATCTTTAATTTTTATTAATACATCCATCAATAGGTTGTGGTTTATAAGTTTTAAGACTTACTAAAAAGCAAATCATAACCTTGTATTATAGAATATTTACAACAGTTTCTATTTGTGGAGCAAACTTTTTAATAGTAGTTTCGACTCCTGCTCTTAATGTCATTTGATTTACACTACAGCTGGTACAAGCACCTTCAAGACGCACTTTTACATGTTTATCATCCTCAATAGAAATAAGCGTAATATCTCCACCATCTGAATTCAAAAAAGGTCTGATTTCTTCAAGTGCTTTTTGAACTTCTATCGTTAATTCTTCTGTTGTCATACTAATTTTATTATTGCTCGTCGTGACGCAGTTACTGGCCTTATTTTTTAACCGATGAACAACCTGCCATTGTTGTTATTTTAACCGCTTCGGTAGCTGGTAAGTTTTCATTTCTACTGATCACTTCTCGTACTACATTACGCGTAATTTCTTCAAAAACATTTGCTGTCACTGAACCTGTTTGCATTGCTGCAGGACGTCCATAATCACCAGCTTCGCGAATTGATTGTACTATTGGAACTTCGCCAAGGAATGGAACTTCTAAATCTTCTGCAAGATTCTTAGCGCCTTCTTGTCCAAAGATGTAATATTTATTTTCAGGTAGTTCTTCAGGTGTAAAATAAGCCATGTTTTCAACAATTCCTAAAACAGGAACATTAATTGCATCAGACATGAACATCGCTACTCCTTTTTTGGCATCAGCCAAAGCTACAGCTTGAGGCGTACTTACAATTACAACTCCGGTAATAGGTAATGCCTGAACAATTGAAAGGTGAATGTCTCCAGTTCCTGGAGGTAAGTCTACCAACATGAAATCAAGTTCTCCCCAATCAGCATCAAATATCATTTGGTTCAACGCTTTAGAAGCCATAGGGCCTCTCCAGATAACCGCTTGACTTGGCGATGTGAAAAAACCAATTGAAAGTATTTTAACTTCATAACTTTCAACAGGTTTCATTTTTGATTTTCCATCAATCATAACAGAAACTGGTTTCTCGCTTTCTACGTCAAACATTATAGGCATTGACGGCCCGTAAATATCTGCATCAAGTATTCCAACAGAGAATCCCATTTTAGCTAATGAAACGGCTAAGTTTGCAGTAACTGTAGATTTCCCTACTCCACCTTTACCAGAAGCTACTCCAATAATATTTTTTATTCCTGGAATTGCTTTTCCTTTAATCTGATTTGGATTTTCAGCAACTGCAGCTTCTACTTTAGTATTTACTTTAACTTTCGCATCAGGAGAAACTAAGTCGTGAATCGTCTTTTTAATATCTTCTTCTGCTCTTTTCTTGATGTGCATTGCAGGAGTGTGCAAAACTAAATCTACTACAACCTCATCGCCAAAAGTGATTACATTAGCCACTGCACCACTCTCTACCATATTTTTTCCTTCTCCAGCTACAGTTATTGTTTCTAAAGCTTTTAGAATATCTTTTCTATCTAATTTCATTTTTATTCAACTTTTTTCTATTGGTATTTTACACCAGAATATTATCTTTATTTAAACTGATTTCAGATTACAAAGATAGCTGATTAACTTCTTAAAATAAAGGAATTACATTGGATTTATTGATGCAAGAATTGCTCACTCTTATATGCTTATTTATTTAAATTATGACTATTAAAGTTGAATGATAACTATTGATATTTCTTTCGAGTTCGAAAAAAGTGAAACTTCAAATAACGAATTTAAAAAATTGCTTTATCGAAAGTTTGATGATTTAATTTCAATGCTGGTATTGGAATGAGTAAAATAAAGATTCTGTATAAAAGCTAGTTAAAACTGTACTTCAGGTGCCCAGAAAATATTCTTGAAATCTTGCACTTGATTATCAATGACCACAATGCCTTCATTTTCCAGCAATTGTTGCATTAAGTTTGTTCCGTCAAAATGAAGTTTTCCAGTCAATAATCCATTTCGATTAACAACTCGATGAGCTGGAACATCATCTAAAGAATGAGAAGCGTTCATCGCCCAGCCAACCATTCGAGCCGAACGAGCGGTTCCCAAAGCTTTTGCAATAGCTCCAAAAGAAGTTACTCTGCCATAAGGTATTTGTCGCACTACTGAATAAACTCGTTCGAAAAAATTCTCTTCAACCATGCCATTAATATTTAGGTTTTAAGATTTTAATTTAAGTAGAATTTTATGATATTGATCAAAGTAATTACTGATATCAGTCCCGTTATGCTTCCAATGATAGTATTCATATTTCGCATGAAATAATCAGTTTTATCCTGAATTTTTTGGAAGAAAGTAATGTAAAGATAAAATACCAAAAAAGAACCCAGTACCACTCCGGCGACAAACACTAAAATGTGCGTTAAATCAAAATAGAATAAATTATAAGATGCCAAGGTTACACTAACAAAAACGTAGTAAGGAATTGGAAAGAAATTCAATGCCGAAAGTAACATTCCAAGAAAAAATCGAGTTGTGGTACTCTTCTTTTTAATTTTTCCTTTCTTCTTTTTAGGCTTTTTTGCAATAAATAAGAAATAAATTGACAAAGCAGAAAAGATTGCAAAACCGATTTCACGCAGTATAACAATTACATTAGGATGTTCCTTTATAAACTGAGAAAATAAGATTGCCAAAGAAGCTTGGAAGAAAATCACTAAAACAGCACCTAAAACAAACCAGTACGCACTTCGCTTTCCTTCCTTTAGATTTACTTTAGCAGCTGTCATATTGATTAAGCCCGGAGGCGTAATCCCAATCATAGCTGTAATAAAACCCAATAACAAAGAAGTGATTAAATTCATAGTCAAAATGCACGTGTCAAAAAAAAGGGAACTTATTTCAAAAATAAACTACTGCTTAATTTTGAATCGAATATACGTAATTGCTTTGTTAAATTCCAAATATTGTTTTTCGTAAAAAGTTTGAAAAGCAGTCACTTCTTCAGGGCTTCCCTCGTTTACATAAACATTATGATTAGCATATAAAACTTCGTGTCCTTCTCCATGCAACAACCCTAAAGTATAACCGTGCATGAATTCACTATCCGTTTTTAAGTTTACGACTCCGTCTTTTTTAAGAATTTTTTTATACAATTGTAAAAACTCAGAATTAGTCATTCTATGTTTAGTGCGCTTGTATTTTATTTGTGGATCTGGAAAAGTAATCCAAATTTCATCTACTTCGTTTTCAGCAAAAATATGATTGATTAATTCAATTTGAGTTCGAATAAACGCAACATTATGCAATCCTGTCTCTACTGCAGTTTTAGCTCCACGCCAAAAACGGGCCCCTTTAATATCGATTCCGATAAAATTCTTGTTAGGATATCTTTCAGCTAAACCAACAGAATATTCACCTTTTCCACAGCCTAATTCTAAAACTAATGGATTATCGTTTTTAAAGAAATCAGTATTCCATTTCCCTCTTAAAGGAAATAAATCTCCCACTACTTCCTCTCTACTAGGTTGAAAAACATTAGTGAATGTCTCGTTTTCCTTAAATCTTTTTAATTTATTTTTGCTTCCCACTTTTTTAAAATATTTCGGCAAAATTAAGGAATTATATAAGACCGAACAGCTAACCGTCAAAAAACGTTTTTAAAATTTACAGATTGTCTATTATACACTAGTTTTTATTTCGAAAAATACATTTTTAAAAACGCTACTCTTTCACTTTCAATTAGTAAGCAACTGCGTTTCACTTTTTATCGAAAGAATAATTCTATATCTTTAGCAAAACATTCCAATTATGAAGAACTTTACTTTATCTATTTTACTATTATTATTTAGTTTTTCGAATGCACATGCTTATCAAACCAAAAGTAAGACTGCTGCATCAAAAACTACTGTTGCTACCAAAATCCCTTCATCAAGAAACACGGTTAAAATTGACAATGTAATTATTTATAAATTTTTAACTCAATATCCTAAGTTAAAAACATACCGCAATGATTTACTTTCTTTATATAAAAACAGAAGTTACACCTCCATCTGGCTTAAAGGTGGTCGAGTTATTGAATTTGCTGATTTATTATACTCCAAAACTACCGAATTAGAGCAGGAAGGTTTGAATTCCAAATTTGCTTATAAAGACAAAGTGGACAACATTTTTAGTCAGCAATTAAAAAGAATTCCCGCTACTACTAACAACGAATTATTCCTATCGTCAATGTATATTTTCTATGCTAAAAAAGTATACAAAGGAATTGACTCTGACAAAATAAAAGAAATTGGTTGGTTTTTACCGCAAAAAAATCTTTCATACAGTAGCTTATTAACAACATTACTAGATGATCCTCAAGCATTAGATAAAGATGAAAAATTACTTTTTGATCAATATTATAAGTTACGTGATGTTTTACAGAAATATCGTGAAATAGAGAGAAATGGAACGTGGAACTTCATTAAAAGAGACTCCTTAATACGAGAATATAAGCCAGGAGATACTGCAAAGACAATCGGCCAAATCAGACAAAGACTTGCTGTAACCGGAGATTTACTTCAGGATTCTAAGAGTGATGTATACGATGAAGAATTAATAAAGGGCGTTCTAAACTATAAAAAGCGAAATGGTTATAATCAAGATCCTGTCGTGAATTTTAGTCAAATTAATAGAATGAATGTTCCTATTGCGCAGTACATAAAAACCATTATGGTCAATATGGAGCGTTGCAGATGGATTGCACCTGAACTAACAAAAGCTCCTGAATATATTATCGTCAATATTCCTTCTTACAAACTTTTCTACAAAAGAGATGGCAAAACCGAATTAGAATCGAATGTTTTTGTAGGTGGTACAATGAACGAAACCGTTATTTTTAGTGGCGACATTAAATATTTAGTGTTTAGTCCATACTGGAATGTTCCATCAAGTATTGTGCAAAGCGAAATAAAAACTGCAATGCAAACAGATAAAAATTACTTGTCTTCAAATGATATGGAATGGAATAATGGCAACGTCAGACAAAAGCCAGGTCCAAAAAATCCATTAGGCAAAGTCAAGTTTATATTTCCAAATTCAAACGACATTTATTTACATGGAACACCTTCAAAGGATCTATTTGATTCTGAATATCGTGCTTACAGTCATGGATGCATCAACGTCAACAAATCAGAGGAATTAGCATTTTTAATATTAAAAAATGATCCCGACTGGCCAGCGGAACGCATTAGAAGCGCAATGGACGGCGGAAAAGAAACCACTTGTTTCTTGAAGAATAAACTACCGGTGCACATGGGTTACTTTACGTCATGGGTTAATGATGCTGGAGAAGTAAGTTTCTTTCATGACATTTACGAGCGAGATGATCGCCTAGCTGAATTATTATATTCTGATGAAGTTAAATAAATTATTTGCTAGCTTTTAATTTTTCTATCAATGCATCTTCAGAAGCTTTAATTTTTATGGCTTCTGTTGAATTTCCGTTTGGAAAAGTCATTGATAGAACATAATGTTTAATTTTCCATTGACCCGCTACTTTTACAAGTACTCCTGATCCACGACAAATTTTCATCTGCGTATTTAGAAGTTCATCAAACCAGGCTGTCTCGCCAGATTTATCAACAAAGACATGGCGTTCTAAGGAAGTAAAACTCCAAGCTTTCCCTTTGTCAAAATGCGGTTTTGCATACGCTTGAAAGTCTTTCTTATTCCAATTTTCTGTAGCATCAGTGCCAATGAAAATAGCATCATCAGTCATTAAATTAAAATAAGCATTGTAATTAGCATTAGATGCTGCTTTATGCCAATCGTCAATCGTACTATTAATTTCGTTTTTAACCGTTGTTTCATTTAACATCATTGTTTTGCAACTTGATGCGACCAGCACAATAAGTGCGAAAATTATTTTTTTCATAATTTTAACTATTATTTATGGTTTTTATTCCACTTAATTTTTATTTTCCCTTGTTCATCAACGGCTAGCAAATGAAGAACAATTCCATTATACCGTTTTTCTAACTTCTCTTCCTCGTCTGTAATGAAACGATCTTTTTTAGGGTTTCGCAACGGAATTGTCATCGCTAAATTAGTTCCACTTCCAAAAGAATATACACCGTCTACGTCTATATTTAAAATATTAGAACTTACTTTCAAATCATTGACATCTATTAAATCACCTTTAATTTTGAAATTTCCTGACAAGTCGCTGAATATAATATTATTTACATTTCTAAAAGGAAAAGCGAATTTACCAATATTCGTTATAGGTTTAAAGTCAATCAGCTCGCCTTTTTTTACATCAAATTTTGCAACACCAGAAAGAGAATTTGTTTTCAATTGTCCTCCAGAAAGCAAAGTTCCTTTAACGGAAGCAGAAGCCTTTAAAGAGCCTTTTATATCTTTAGGTTCGAAGGAAGTAATTCCAAAATTATTTAACGCTGTGAGGAACTGAGCAATATTCACATTATTAATTTGCGTGTTAGACTCTAGTGCATATTGCTTATTTACAGGAGCTAATTTACCATCAAATGAAATCGTTCCTCCTGAACTTTGTAATGCGCCGTTTTTTACAATTAATGTATTATTGCTCAGCAAAATTGCTGCTTTAAGATTTGTAGCTTGCAATTTGCTATAGACCATTTTATCAGCTTTTACATTGAGGACAACTTGGCATTTGTCGATAACGGCATACAATTGCTGCGAGGAATCATCCTTTTTTTGCTGCTTAGTTTTAACTGCAGGAGCTGAAGTAGTAATAGCGCCAACAACCTTTTTAACATCTAAAAATGGTGCATAAATATCCCAGTTAACAATCATTTTTTCGGGATTTTCATAATACAACGTCATAAAGTTATCAATTCTACCATCCATAAAAACCGAACTCCGTTCATCTTTAAAATTAATTTTCTTGATTAGTAAAGCCTCATCTGTAAAATCAAGTTGAACATCTGTTTTCAAAAATTTTAAATTTCGTGGTCCATAATTCACAATCGCATCTTTAACATAAACATTACCAGTGAATAACGGTTTTGTAATCTTTAAATCCATAACATCAAATTTAAAATCTAAATTCAATTTAGCTTGGCCATTTGAAAAATGCATTAAATCTTTATTTATCAATTCGTTTAACTTCGATACAGCGAAATCAGCTTTAAAGCTCCCTGCCGCGCTCGTTTTTTCTAGATTAGAAATAATCCCTATTGGAATCGAAAATGGAATGGTTTTATATTGACCTGAAAAATCAGTTATACTTATAGTTGAATTTATATCATTGCACCCTTTTCCCTTTACATATTGGTTCGTAAAAGTAGCCTTAAAACTGCTATTCGTTATAATTCCATCCGGTATTTTGAGTTCGTTATTAACAGTTTCTGTAGAAACCACGATTTCAGGATCTCCAGTCGCATTCATGTCACCTATTATTGTACAACCTACATTGATTGAGTTTTTTAAATCAAATTGATTGAGTTTTTCAGTAATATTAGCACTTAGTAATTCCGAAGCATTGCGCCATAAAATATCTGTTTTAATAGCTATTGAAAAAGGTGACTTTTTAGCATCTAAACTAAAATTAGCTTTTATATCAAAAGTTTCTTTACCAATTAACAGCTTTTCGGTGGCTACGTTAATTTGGTTTTTTACTTCCGAATAATCTACTTCAAGAACCCCTTCAACCATTTTATCTTTGATAAAACTACCGCGCTGCGTATTGAAGGCCATATTCTTCGCAAAAGTTTTTAGATATAATTTCGTCGTCCAGTTATTATTCTTGAATTTCACATTGCTTCGCAAGTCGTTAATATCAAAATCAAACAACTTATTTCCTTGTTGGTTTTCTGATATAAAATGCACTTTGTGCAACAAGATTTCATTAATAGTAGAAGTAGTCGTACTTTCTGAATTTGTGGTTTTAACTTTAGATTTAAAAATAGAGGTATTTACAATTCCATCTTTTCCTTTAAATAAATGCAAAGTCGCTTGACTGATTTCTATTTTATCAACACTTATTTCATTTACTAAAAGATCAAGTACCGCTATTCTGACTTCAATTTGTTCAGCTGTTAATAATGTACGCTTATGAACAGAGAACAAACTGTCTATTACTTCAACTTGGCTTAAAGCCAAAGTCATATTAGGAAAGCCCTTTAGGAATTTATAATTAATATCTCCTATCTTAACTGTGCCAACTATGTTTTCATTAATTTTAGAATTAATTTGGGATACAATTTTAGCTTTATTGTTGTTAAAATAAATTGCAAAAACAGCAGTCGAAACGAATAGCAATAAAATAATCCCCACAAAGAATAATCCAATTCTCTTGAGTATTTTCTTGAAACTTTCTGATTTGAAAAAGATTTTACTACGTTCCCAAGATTCATTCATACATTCTACTTTGCTATTTAGATTACAAGGTAACTAAAATTATTACTTTTTAAATTTTGAACTAGAAAAAGAGACTATTATTTACTTTTTTAAAAAACTCATTTTAGCCATATTTCGGCATTAAAATTAGAGAATTACAAAACAATACATAAAGACTTTAAAACACTCATAAATAATAATTTACAACACAAATTACTCTTTGTATCTACTTACATAATAAAGCCGTTAAATTGTATAATTTTTGGATATCAACGAACTGAATTATCTTAGATAAGCTTCGAAATAACATGAAATAATTTTCCAAAATATTCATTATAAAGGCATTAACTCACGCCGCACTTTTTAATAAATTTAATTGGCGTAACTTTTGTTTCTTAGTTGGTAAGCTGCTTGTTTTTAGACTAGTAATAGAGCAACAGATTTGATGTATTTTTGTACGTGATTAATGAATTTATCACGATTTAAAACTTTAGCTATGAAAAAAATATTTACTCCTTTATTACTTGTTAGCTTCATGCTTTTAATTGTGCTCATTTCTTGTAAAAAGAAAGTAGAGAGTCAGCCAACGATTTTGCCAACAAGTTTAAATACTATCGATGTAGCTTTTGACAGCACGCAGGTACAAACTTTCTTCACCAAGTATCCAAAACTAAAAACATATCAAAGCGATGTAGAAAAACTATATCGCAAGCATCAGTTTCATTATATATGGTTTGATAAAGACGGACTAAATGAGTTTTCTGGTTTATTATATAACAAGGTAAACAATTTAAGTTCAGAAGGTATTGAAACAGCAATCCCATATAAAGATAAACTAGACGCTATTTATGACAATGCTGAAAATCATCAAAAAGCAGATATCGAAACCGAATTATTGAGTTCGTCGCTTTACTTTTTTTATGCAAGCAAGGTTTACGATGGAATTGATTCTCAAAAATCAAAAGAATTAGGTTGGTTTTTGCCAAGAAAAAAACAATCATACGTTCATTACTTAGATTCTCTACTTGTCAATCCTTCGCTAATTAATAAAAAAGAAAAAGGATTGATCAAACAATATTACTTACTGAGAGACGAATTACAAAAATATCAAAAATTAGAAAAAAAAGGAGGCTTTGAAACTATTGTCTTAGATCCTAAAATAAAATCACTAAAGCCCGGAGACAGCGCTACAGCAATTGCACAAATAAGAAAATATCTGTTTCTAACAGAAGCCATTTCTACTGATTCTAAAAGTAACGTTTATGATAGCGAATTAGAAACAGGAATATTGAATTTTAAAAAGAGTAGTGGAAATGCTGCTAACAATGTAATTCTACCTTATCATATTAAGTATATGAACGTTCCTATTGCGAAGCGCATTAAAACTATTATGGTTAATATGGAGCGTTGCCGATGGATATCTAGTGATATTACTAAATCTAAGGAATTGATTGTCGTTAATATCCCCGCATATGAATTAACTTTTTTTAGAGATGGTAAACCAGAATTGCGCTCAAAGGTTGTTGTGGGTAAAGCGATGCATAAAACCGTGATTTTTAGCGCTCCTATGAAGCACATTGTTTTTAGACCATATTGGAATGTTCCGGCAAGTATATTGAAGAACGAAGTTCTTCCTGCAATAGAAAAAAACCCTAATTATCTAGCGCAACATAATATGGAATGGAAAGATGATTTTGTAAGACAACGACCTGGAGAGACTAATTCCCTAGGTTTAGTAAAGTTCCTTTTTCCAAATTCTAATGCTATTTATTTACACGACACACCATCAAAAAGTTTGTTTAACCGCGATGTACGCGCATTTAGTCATGGATGTATCAGAGTTGCTAAGCCGAGAGAACTTGCTGTGGCGATTATGAAAAACGACCCAAAATGGAACGCTGAAAAGATTAATGCAAAAATGGATAGTGGAGATGAATATTGGTATACACTTAAAGATAAAATTCCAGTTTACATAGGCTACTTTACCTCTTGGGTAAATAATGATGGTGTTCTTCAATTTTATGATGATGTATATAAAAGAGATGATGCGCTTGCCGCTTTATTATTTGAAAATAAAGAATTAAAATAGAGAAAACTACGAGTAGTTGTAATTCACAATTTTAAATTGAACACATAAAAAAATGACACTAACTTATTTAAAAGTTAGTGTCATTTTTTATATAACTAAATCCGATTTAAAGAATTTCTAGTATGTTTTCTTCTTTTCGAAAGTAGTTTCTAGTACTTTTTTAATTTTGTCTAATGCACCGTGAAATGCTTTCTCAGTAGTATCAGCATGATTAGTAACAGCAACAGGTTGCATGTTTATGGGACGAGCTTCAATAAGACATCTTTTATCATTTACTCCTGATTTATCACTATTTTCATCTCCAAGATGCACTTCTAAACGAGTTATTTTATCTTCAAAACGAGCTAAAGCTGTTTGTAATTCTTCAGAAATATAAGATTTTAAACGTGCGTTACCTTCTACGTTATTGTCTGTGTTGATTTGTACTGTCATGTTATATTTAACCCGTTGGGTGTAATTAATTGATTTGTATTTTAATATTATTTATTGGTCTGTTAAATATGAACTTATTAATATATTGAATCATAGTTA
>NZ_JBANDI010000031.1:0-34394 GCF_039123485.1 Flavobacterium sp. PL12 | reverse complement strand
TCTCCGATTTTAGCCAGGAAACTGGAAAATAAAACTAAAAAAAAACTATCTTAAGTTTTTGAAAAAGTTGTCTTAACAAAGGGTCGCATCATATTCCCCATTGCCCAATGCGCCTGCAGTCTCGTACAAGATTCCATCTGTACTACCTACAATAGAATCAAAAAAACTAAAGGCCTCTCGATTTTGCACAATGTGATAATCTTTGCCGACTACACCCAATACCATATTGTTATCATTGCGGATAGTAGCAAAATAATTAGGAACTTCGAGCTCATTGTCTCTAATTTGGATACCGCCTGTTTTTTCAATACTATTTGAGACTTTTGTTAAAAGAGGACTTTTTATTACCTCATAATCGAGTCCAGCGTGTTTAATAGCCTCCGAACTTGTAGGATAGTCTTTTACGATTTGTCCTAAACCGTGCCATGCTTTTTCTTGTACGCTAAAAAATGAATAACGTCCTGTTCTTTCGTTGAAATTTAAATTGTGTGCCATGATATTAAAATTTTAAAAGGTTGAAAAATGATTAAATAAATGGTGTTAAAAAGGTAGGTCATCGACCGTTTCATGTTCTATAACTTTCCTCTGTTCTTGATTTGAGATGTCAAGTATATTGTCTGTTTTCTTACCGCCTCCATGCAATTTGATAGTAGCCGTATGAAAATTTAAACTTGCTCTTAGTTCCCCGTCGTTCGCTGTCCACGCTCTAGTGCTTACTCTGCCTGTAAGCTCTACCAAAGCGCCTTTGGTGAGTATCTTCGCTACATTTGGACTAATCCAATACGAGCAATCAAAATAGCTTGTTTGCTCTATGCGTTCACCTTGTTTGTTTCGATAGTTGTCATTGATAGCTATCGAAAAGTTTACTACTTGTTTCTCTTGTGACGTTTTGCGTACTTCCGCATCCCTCGTCAGTCTTCCGATGATGTTCATAATTTCTAATTTTTTGAGTTATAATTTTTCAGTTAATTTATTCGGCAATGAGAGGAGGAGCTGTTTCGTTTCACTCTGTTTCCATTTCTAAAGCTGTTGTTTTCCATAATTGACATTTTTTTTTATTCGTTTAAAGAGTCGGAGTATGCTTTGTTTCGTTTCACGAGCATAAAAGGTTAGTGTTTAGCAAAAACAAGGTTTTGTCAAATAAATACTATCCGCCTCGGCGGATGGAGATTTTTTAACAAACCCGCAGGGCTTGACCTTGTTTTTGCGTTAAGAACACTAGTATACCTTTGCTCTTGAAATGGGACAGAAAGCATATTGGCCATTGAATAAAAAAAGAGTGGAAGTTTAAAAAAGGTATTGAAGAAATGGATCACTGTGTTCGAAAAAGAGATCAGCCATAAAGAATGACTTCAAAATTTTAAGTTTTTTCTACTTTCCTAAAATATCTGGCTATGAAAGCCAGGTAAAAGGATCTTAAAATAATCAATAGTATTTTTTAAGATTATTTTATCAGACATCCGACTAAGCTCTTTTTTAATGGAGTGGAGCGGAATTATAAATGTGCTTTGAGGAATAAAGTGGAGACAGAATGAAAAGCAAGATTAAATCGTCTACTGAACTAGATTTTTTATTTAGGATTAAAATAGGTGTTTGACTTTTTTTTTAATCTGCCAAGTAGAGATAAATAATACTATTGACAAACAGTACAATAAAAGGTATCATTTAACTATATACTTTAGAATAATAAAATTATAGATAGGCTTATTAAACAATTAAGTCCTTATAAATACCAAGAAAAATTAATTTTAATGTTAGAATATTTTGAGATGTTATTCCCTCATTAAATCTTACCTAATAACATTTAAATAACGAATAATGCATTAATTACTTTTAACTCTCCTTCAAAGCTTTAGCATTAAGCTCCGGATTTTAACTTAATGGTCATCTCTATAATTAATATTTTATAATTTATAGCTTACTGAAAAAAACAAAACTCTTGGTAAAACATAAGTCGCTCTCTCGCTGATTAAATAATCAGAAAATGAATAGTCGTTTTTTAGTTTATTGTCAAACAAGTTATTGGCGGTTAGTTCAAATCCAAATGGACTATTTTTCTTATGGTAACGTAATGAAGCATTAGCAATATCATAAAAATTGCTTTGATTTGCGTTATTTGTGTTTTTCAGCTTTTCATATTCCAATTTAAAAATCCATGATTTAAGAAAATTCACATTTGCATCAGCATTTATTGCATCTGTTTTATAATTTGACTTTGTTAATCCTGAAAGCTGACTAAATCCTTTATTGTAACCAATACTAAAATCGGGCCATTTGCGATAAGCAGTTTTAAATACTAATCCTATATTTTGACTATTTCTATCATTTGTGGTAACAACAGCATTTATAGTTTGACTGTAATTAAACCAATTTAAGCGTGTATTTAACTTCAAATTAAAACGATAAATCCGTTTACTAAAAGATCCATTTAAACCATAAGTAGTTTCAGGTATATCGCTTAAAATTGGAGTATTAAATTGATCGATTCCATCTAATTGAATCTCATTGCGAATGTTTTTTATTTTTTTATTGAAATTTGCCACTGCATTCCAAGTAATACCTCGATACATATTCATTTTTGAATATCTTAAATTAGCAGTGTGGAATTGTTCGTTCTCTAAAAGTGAATTTCCTCTGTACACCAAATTGTAATTTTGCAAAGTATAATTAGGAGCCAGCTGACTTACTTCTGGAAAATTATTTTCTAATTTATAAGTGAAATTGAGCGTTTCGGATTTATTAAATTCATATTCACTATTCCACTGTGGTTGTATAAGTGTTTTAGATAAGTGTTGTTCTTTATTAATTTGATTCGTTTTTAAATTATAAAAATGGATATAAAGACCAGGTTTATTAGTCCATTTTCCTATTCTAAATTTATACTCAATGCCAGTGTAAGCATCATTCAATTGATACTTTACATCATTACCAAATCCAGCCGATGCAAAATCATTACTAGTTCCGTTAGTAAGAATCTGTTTTTCGGCAGTTGTAAAACTTGAAGTACCAGAATTATTCCCAACATTAGTATACAAATGATTGAAATTATTAATAATCCAATAATGCTTAAATAAAGCATCAATACTATTATTTCTTACTTTTTTGATTTGGTTAATCGTGTACGAAACATCATTTTGCAACGGAATTAATCCCACAAAAAAAGGTTTATCAGTAAACCATTGATTTTTTGGTGTATTGTTATCATACGCTTGGTTTATTACAAAAGTAGTAGTGTGCTGCTCATTATAGTTTTTATGCCATTCTAAATATTGCTTTACCGAAACATTATCTGCCTTGCTGATGGTTTCAAAAACAGTTGAATTTGCAGCTGTTATTGAATTTACAGTGCTCGATAAATCATTAGTACTGGATTGATATTGGGCGTTGTAATACCATTTCTCTTTATTAGTAGGCGAATAATCTAGTTTGATATTCCCTATTCCCAGTACGGAACCATTTTCGCCATTTTGTAATTTATTTTCAAAAGCAATGGCACTATTTTGTAGATATTCGTTTTTACTTTCTATTTTGGTTGCTGTTAATACTTTAGAAAAAATACTGAAACCAGAAATCGTCAATTTTGAAGAGGTTTCGTGGCTAAAATTTAAAGCTGCAAATTGGGATTGATTGGTTAACACGTCCGTATTATCATTTGCAAAAGAATATAGATTAGTAAACGATTTTCTGCCCGAAAGAAACGTACTCATGCCACCGCCAAAGCGCATTAAATCGTCAAAAGTAAAAGTGCTTGTACCAATGTTATTGGCATCGCCTATAAAACTCAAATTTGTTTTGGGGGCATAATAAAACAAAGCAGCATGAGCGAGATAAAAACCGTTATCAGCATTGCCTACTTCGGCACCCGCTTCGACATCACCAAAGACAAACTTTTTTTTATCGGCTTTTAGTTTTACGTTCATCGCCAGTTCATCACTATCCGACACTTGTTTCATAAAACCTACTTCGTTAAAGTTGTCTATAACTTCAATTTTGTCCATCGCATCAGCAGGAATATTTTCGACCGCTAGTTTTGAGCCTCCGCCAAAAAATGATTTTCCCTCAACTAGCATTTTGGTTACTTTTTTGCCTTGTACCGTAACATTTCCTTTTTTATCTACTTCAACACCAGGTAATTTTTCTAGAATTTCTTTCATTTTGCGCTCGTTGCCGTTGGCAAAACTTTTAACATCAAATATCATCGTGTCTTTCTTGATGATTATAGGCTTAAACTCATGTTTGATGACAATTTCTTTGAGTTGTTCCCCCGTAGGTTTTAGCTTAAAATCATGACTTGTAGTAGTGACATCAGGTGTCATTATAAAAACCTCTTCTACAAAACCAATGTAAGAAACTGTGATTTCGTATTTTACGTCCGCATCTAGTTCTAGGCGATAACGCCCTTTGTTATCCGCAATAGCAAATTTTAGGTTGGCTTTTTCTTGTAATGGTTTTGCAATAACATTAGCAGATTCTAATGGTTTATTAATATCGTCAGAAACCACACCAGTAATTGTGCGGCTTTGAGAATAAGAAAGAGTTGTTATTAAAAAAAAGAATAGGATTTTAAACATGATGTATTAGATAGTATGGAGAATGAAACTTGCCTAGCAACTTGCCTTACTTTAATTTTTCTCTTTCGCTTCTTCTCTTCTTTTACTTATTATGAAACCTCCCATGCTAGATTCGAGTCTTCTATTATACTCTTCTTTTGATATCGCTTTACCGCGTGGAAATTCTACTTTCGTTTCATTTTCAAACAATTCTATTTTTGACGCTATAAAAGTTTTTTGATCTTCATTTAGCTCTAAAATAAGTCCTGGAAGACCTGAGAAATTTTTTGGACCAAAGGAATATGGTATACTAGGAGCAAACCACGAAATTACCAATCTCTCTTTCGATTCACCGTTTCTACTAGTAAAAGGTATTCTCAAGATTGCTTTATAAGTCAAATACTCTCCAATTTTTTTTGTTTCCGTAGTTATTTCCCACTTCACAGTTCCTATAGAATTTTCTACTAATGTTCCATCATTCATCACTGTAAATTGTTTTTTTTGATTTAAATCAGTGTAAGAGTCTACCGAAGTAAATGCTGTTCTTGCTATATTATTTATTTTGCGATCAAATTCAGAATCAAAATTTAAGGTTTCAATATAAATAAATTTAGAACTTGATCCATTAAATATAAGTTCAAACTGCTGTTTATTAGCATAATCTACAATATTAGAAATTAATTTTTTGCTGTCTTCTGATGGCACACCCTCTAAAATTAAAGGTGCAGAGAATTTATAAGTCACTTTTCCTGAGGTTTGTGTATATGCACTATTAAAAATTAAAAAAAAAATTGTTACAAAAAATTTCATTTTTTTAGGAATTTAAAACCTTCATCAAAATTGTTGAAGGTTTAGTTATATAAATATTGGTGACACAAACCAATCAAATCATTTAAAAGTGCTAAATTGTCAGATCCACCTTGAATAACACCTTCATATATATCAATCGCACGATCTTCACAACTTTTCTCCTTTATTTGTTCCAATTTTAAAGGTTTTGATTCTAATTTAGAGGTTTCTGCCATTGCAACTCCACTAAATGCTACCACTGCAAAAGCGCTGAATAGTATTTTTTGATAATTAAATTGGTTTAAATTTATAAATATTTTCTGGTTAACCAAGGTAAATATCAAAAAAAATAAACAAGAATTACATTTAAAATTTAACGAGTTGTTCGTCTGATTAAGGAGATGTCAATAAATTAATTTCTTACAAAATTAAAAAAGATTAGAAATTCATAAACCTTTAGCTTTCTAAAATAAAGTATCATTTCAATTAAAACTTCAAATTCATCCCTACTAAAAAGTTAATTACTGCTTGCGCATAATAACCGACCCCAGACGTTACACCGTTTATTATCAGCTGTAGAAAAATTTAAATTGGCTTTTTCTTGCAATGGCTTAGTAATAACAGTAGCAGATTCTAATGGTTTATTTATATTGTCAGAAACTACTCCTACAAGAATTTTTGTTTGGGAGAAACAGAGCGTGGTAAAAAGTAATAAAAAAAGAGTTTTGAACATTATAAAAGTGAAATATTTTTAACATTAAAAACTATTTTTTCTAAATTTCTTTTCCATTATTTCTTCTAGTTCTTTTTCTGTAACTATTTTATAGTCTTTCATAATGAGTAGCACTGGTTCTTTAGTTTGATTTAAATCTATTTTCTTTACACCAAAAAGGACATTCCTAACTTGTAATTCTAAAATTAATCCAGGTAAATTACCAAATCCATTTGGACCAAATGATAATGGTATTTGTGGACAGTACCATGCGACAATCGGAAACTTAAATGTACCACTAGTATTAATAATCGTTTTTACACCAATAGCTTTAAAACATAGAAATCCTTGAATTTCTTTTGTTACGGTTTCCAAAACCCAATCAATACGTTCGTTTTTTAATAAATAATTTCCAAAACCCTTTTCAATTTCAGAATATGAAATATCATTTGATTGATAAACCACCCCTCTGTAGCCTGATGCCATGATAGCACTTTGTGTATTGTTATCTCCTACAACGAGTCCATTACTTATAGTAAAAACCGAATTTTGTCCATTAAATGTTAAATTAAAATTTAAATTCTTCGCATTATTTACAGCCTCCGAGTATAGTTTTTTGAATGGACCGTTCTCTTTAAGCCCTTCTAGCATTTCGATACTTATACCGTACTCGATTGCTCCATTTTTTACTTGACCAAGACAAGAAACGAAACAAAATAATAATATTATCCTAATTAACTTCATTTAAAAAAAATTTGGCTCCCAATTGTGCGGAGCCATTAAAAATTATTCTGCAGAAACCATCCCTGCTGATTCTTCTAACATACAATCTCCCCATGCTCTTGCACCAAAATAATAGGAATCCCTATAAGAACAGCCATTTGACCTACATTCATTGAAAGCAGAGTTTTGAACATCCTCGCAATTTCCAAAAACAATTTCGACTTTGATTTCATTTATTAAGTCAATGTCTACCTTTTTTGGATTATTAATATTATTCTCAGCCATTGCAACTCCACTAAATGCTACCAATGCAAAAGCGGTAAATACTAATTTTTTCATAATTAAATTGGTTTAAATTTATAAATAGTTTTTTGGTTAACCATTATAAATGTAATAGAGAAAGTTAATAGGAATAGAAATTAACTAGTAACTTTAACAAAATAGGCATTTTTACTTCACAGTATGTTAAAATTTACTAATAGATAAAAAAAAACAATGCTTTTCTCCTTACTAGAATATCAGACCGTAACTCCCTTTGTTATCCGCAATAGCAAATTTCAGATTGGCTTTTTCTTGCAATGGTTTTGCAATAACATTAGCAGATTCTAGTGGTTTATTGGAGTCGTCAGAGACTACTCTTACAAGAATTTTTGTTTGGGAGAAGGGGAGAGTGGTAAAAAGTAATAAAAAAAGTGTTCCATACATTGTAACTAAAAAATCTATAAAAATGAACTTATAAATTACATCCCCACTTGTGTTTTTAGTCCTTTTTCATAATCCTCTGCGCTAATTGTTTTCCCTTTTGGAAAATCTATTTTGAATTCTTTAATATTTGAAAAATTAATCGAAGCAGCATAATAGGTGGTTTCTTTTTCCCTTAATTCCAATATTAAACCTGGCAAACCGTTATAATCTTTTGGGCCATATGAGTATGGTAAACTAGGAGCAAACCAGGCTGAAATTTCTATATTTTTTTCTTTACCATCTCTACCAATATAGCTATTAATATAATTTGCTTTATAACACAAATATTTATCAATCATTTTACTTTCTGAAGTAATATTCCATTTTTTTTTTACATATTCCATTTTTATTAAAGCACCATCGAGCTTTTCTAAAATAACAAAATTTTCATTCTTGTTGAGATAGTAATTAAAATCAGAAGTAAATCTGGTGGAGGCTAATTTTATTTTTTGCTTTTCAAAAGGCAAATTATTACTTGACATAGTTAAAGAATTAACCATAGAAAACTTAGAGTCATTATTAGTAAAGTCGAGAACGAAAATTTGTTTATTTGCCTCTTTCAACAGGTCATTTATTATATTTTTAATCCTATTGTCGTCAGATTTTGAACTAAGATCAATTGGCTGAATTCTGTATTCTATCCTTCCATAAATCGATTGACCGAGACAATTCGTAAATGAAATTCCAATTAAACAAAATAATATCTTTAAGAAAAAACGCATAGTTTTATTTTTAGAATTAGCGAACTAATTTTCTTTTCTTTTGTAAATATGTATTCAATACCAGTTTTTTAAATTTCGGTCATTTTATAAACCCGAAGTACTCTCAACGGTTTTTTCAACAATTTTATAAAACTCATCTTCAAGAATTAACTTTTCACTTACCTCTTTTATTGTTAGTTTCAAAATAGAATCTAACTCTATTTTTGAAGCTAAAAAGGTAATTTTTCCGTCTTGCAATTCTAATATCAATCCAGGCAAACCTCCAAATTCTTTTGGCCCATTATTAATATTTATTGCTGGACAATACCACGCATCTACATTATAAGTTTGATCTGTTTTCTTCAATCTTAATTTTTTTACTTGTGTAGCTTTATAACATACGTAGCCGTTAATGATTTTATGTTCATTTATTAAATTCCAATTTGATTTTGCTTCCAAAAGGACATGAAATATTTCATTTGAAAAATTATTTTTTTTAATTACTATACGTTTCTGTTGATCTTTAAAATACTCATTATTCCCCGCAAAAGCTCTTGCTATCCTTGCTGCTTTTTCATTAAAATCCATTATCGAAATCAAATAAAAATTAGATTTTTCTTCATTGATAATCAACTCATAATTCAACTTAGATAATGCTTCGTCTACTCCCATAAAAGAACTAACAACTTTACTGTTTATCACTTCCTGATTTTTTTCTAAAGAACCTCCCGTAGGAACTATCGAATACTTTATTCTAGCTCTATTTTGCGAAAAAATTGAGATACAATTTAAAAACAGAAAAATATATAAGTACCTGATAAGCAAAAAATAAACCCGTTAAAAAGGTTGTCAAAATAAATTATTTGTCTCTAGAATTGATGAAATCAGTTGCGATCATGCCGTCAAAATCAATTTCGGCAATATTAATTGCTTTGTTAGGTTTTATAATTTGAATTTTTTTTTCATCCTTTAAAGTTACCTTATCAGCATAAAAATAAGCCTTCCCATCAATAGTACCCTCTATAATAAGACCTGGTAAACCATCTAACCCAAATGGACCAAATGATGTTGGCAAGTCAGGTGTAAACCAAACTATTGGATTAAGTATTTTTACAGTGTTTCTTCCTTTATCTTCTTTTTTTATTACCGTAGTTGCTTTATAGCACTTAAACTTACCAATATACTTACTTTCATTTGAGATTTGCCATTCATAATCCTTCAAATCCATTATGACATTTAAAGATTGTCCTTTATAATTTACATTAAATAGCTTTTCAGGGATTGAATTATCTCTGAAATGAATTAAATTACCCCCATAAATAATCGAAGTAATTTTGTAATCTTGTTTGGAATGTGACTCCATTTTATCAATGATTTTGAACAAGCTTCTTTTATTTTCATAAATAAACTCGAATTCTAACAAATTAGGATTAAAACGTGCAAACTTTGTTGAATCTACCATTACATTCTTAAATTTATAAATCACATATGTCAAATCTTGCTGATTATTCTGGCTGCTCAATGATAAAGAGGAAAAAAGCAATAATATTATAATATTTTTTTTCATTATAATTTATTTTTTAAAACGCTCATAAATGAGCGTTTTATTTATTTAATTTAGACAGTTTTCTAATGCATTATTGTATATATAATTATAGACCCAAGAATCAAAACATTGTCCTGTCTCATTATGATATTCTTCTTCAGCTACATTAACAGTATTTGCGGCTATATCAGCGCAACTGTCTTTAAATACTTGTTTCTGCACACTTGTTTCTGCCATTGCAACTCCACTAAATGCTACCACTGCAAAAGCGGTAAATACTAATTTTTTCATAATTAAATTGGTTTAAATTTATAAATAGTTTTTTGGTTAACCATTATAAATGTAATAGAGAAAGTTAATAGGAATAGAAATTAACTAGTAACTTTAACAAAATAGGCATTTTTACTTCACAGTATGTTAAAATTTAGCAATAAATAAAAACAATGCTTTACTCCTTACTAGAATATCAGACCGTAACGCCCTTTGTTATCCGCAACAGCAAATTTCAGATTGTCTTTTTCTTGCAATGGTTTTACAATAACATTAGCAGATTCTAATGGTTTATTTAGATCGTCCGAAACCACATCAGTTATTATGCGGGTTTGAGAATAAGAAAGTGTTGTTATTAAAAAAAAGAATAGGATTTTAAACATGATGTTTTAGATAGTATGGAATCAGATATCCGACAAAGCTCTTTTATCATGGAGCTTAGCGGAGTTATAAATGTGCTTTGAGGATCAACTTTAAAAGTTAAATTCGATAATATTTTATTATAAAATCTGGCTTCGAAAGCCACGTAAAAGGATCTTAAAAAATAATGAGTAGTATTTTTTAAGATTATTTTATCAGATATCCGACTAAGCTCTTTTTTAATGGAGTGGAGCGGAATTATAAATGTGCTTTGAGGATCTGAATTGATTACAAAATAATTAAGCTACAAATAGCATTGTTCAAACAGATGGAAGGTATAAAATGAAAAGTAGAATTGTATTAAAATTACCAATAAATGATAAATCATTCCATTAATTATCAGTTAAATAAGTAGAATTACTTATCTCTATACTTTAGATTAAAATAATTGATAATCGATGGTGATAAAAATTGTGATTCATTTAAAAAACTGGAAATCATTTCCTTTCTATATTTATAAACTTGACTTTATTTAAATGAAATTTTATTAGTTGTTTCCCTTTTTTTCTCGTCAATGATTTTCGTATAAATCTGTGTGGTCTTTATATTTTTGTGTCCCAGCATTTTAGAAACAGTAAAAATGTCGGTTCCTGCTGCCATCTGTAATGTAGCATAGGTATGGCGAAAGCAGTGAAAAGTAATATGTTTCTCAACTGCTGCATCTTTAATCCAAATGGGTATCAAACGGTCAAAATCCCATTTTTTTAAATTTAAAAAGATTTTTCCATGCTCCATTCTTCGTTCACCTAAGAATTCAAGCGCTTCCTCAGAAATAGGTAGTGTAACTGGCCTATCAGTTTTCTGCTGCTTAAATCTTATATAATAACCTTCTTGTTCACTGTGTTGTACTTCTTCCCACGTCAGTTTTGATATATCGGAATAACGGATACCTGTAAGCAGAGAAAAAAGACTGACACGTTTGACAATTTCTTTTTTACAAGGGGTATTAAATAACCTCACAGCTTCTTCCATAGTTAGAAAGTTCCTTTGAGACTCTTGTTCCTTTATACCTTCAACTGAAGCATTAACATCAGTTTGCAGTAATCCTTTTTTGTAAGCTTTTCGTAGGGTGGCCTTGATCTTGTTAAAATAAGATAGGGCTGTGTTTTGAGCCAAAAACTGGTTTTTTTTTCTGAGGCATTTTGCCTTCAAGAGGTACTCTCTAAAGTCCTCAATAATTGTCACGTCAATGTCCTGCATTAATATGTCCTCATTTTTTAAAAACATTTCAAAGTGAATAATTGCGTACTTCCAAATATCCGCATTATTGCCAGTCCGGCTTTCTGCCGTATGCTTTAGATAATGTATAAATGATTTTTCACCAACTTCCTTGATATGAATGCGCTCGAGCTCAAATGGAGTATAAATCTGTTCCTTATTTACTTCATTAAACCTGTTGCCACGAATGATCTCGGCCTTGTATAAGTTCTCGGAATTCAAAGCTTTTTCAATAGAACTTTTGGCTTTTGGAACCAAAAATAAGCTTAAATACTCCCTACGGTAAAGTTTGTGAGTCTTAGGATTGTATACCGGAGGGAAAAAATCAAGATATAGTGTAATCTTACCACTTGGCAATATCCTCTTTCTTAGCGTAACATTTATATTTTTCATCTTCCCACAGTATTAAAAATTATATCAATATCCTGTTTGGCAACACAGGTGAATTTTCCAACAGAATATTTCACTAAACCCTGCCGTTGAATCAATAGATAGAGCGCTCCTGAAGAAATATTATACTTCTGTTGAATTTGCGTTATCGTATAGCAATTGTCAAATCCAGGAAATTGCTGACCGGTCTTTAAGGTTACATCCTGTATTGGAATTGCAAAAAATGATTCTAAGTCACATCTTCGGATAACCGTTCGTTTACCAAACTTTCCAATGTCTAAGTGTCCATTGTTAACTAACCTGTAAATAGTACTCCTGCTAATTCCGAAAAGAACGCTTGCCTGAGTAATTTTCAGAAACTCAAGCGGTTTTATTTTTTCCAAATTTGTATTTAAAAGCTTTACGGTTTCCTCATTGCTTTTTTCTACTTTTCCTTTGCGAACCAGAGATTTATAACCTCTGCTGTTGCAAATGTGTGAACAATATCGTGTACGTGTTGTTCTGGCTGTGAACTGTTTTTTGCAGTGCTCACAAATTCTGATAACTTCAATGTTAGAACTCATAATGTGACTAATTTTGTATCCCATTGTGTCTATGTGTGTCTCACTGTGTCATAATTTCGCCAATATAAATTGAGAAATGAATTTTTACTTTCGTGGTACAATTATGGTACAAAAAAGGACAAACTATCTGTAAATAAAACTATATAAACAAAAAGAAGAATCCCAGTTAAAATGCTATTTTATAACATTTTAACTGGGATTCTTTGTTTTATTTTGTGATGTTTTGTGGAACTTATTTGCCAATACAAAAATTAGCAAATATATTCCCTAATAATTCATCATTGCTCACTTGCCCGGTAATGGTGCCAAATTGATACAAAGCTTCCTTTATATCAAGCGCCATTAAGTCGCTAGAGAGATTTACTTCCAGACCATATTTGACTTTCTGTATTTCGTCTAATGCTTTTAGTAAGGAGTCATAATGTCTTGTATTAGTTACAATTGTCTCATTATTCCGTAGAGCACCAGTGTTGACAAAAGATAATAATTGAGTTTTTAATTCCTCAACGCCTACATTTTGTTTTGCGGAAATCATTTCAACAATTACATTCAAAGGTTGGAGCTTATTTTTAATTTCAGCGACTTCTATGTCTGATAATAACTCAATTTTATTGATGACAACAACTAATGGTTTTAGAGGAAATTGATTTTTTATTTTTTCAATTTCAACTATGTATTCAGAGCTTTGAACTTTGAATTTTAAACTTTCAAAGAGATATAGAACAACTTGAGCTTGTTCGATTTTCTCAAAAGTTTTACGTATTCCAATGCTTTCCACAATATCCTGCGTTTCGCGAATTCCTGCCGTATCTATAAATCTAAATCCGATTCCACCAATTACTAATTCATCTTCAATCGTGTCACGGGTAGTTCCAGCAATTTCTGAAACGATTGCGCGCTCTTCGTTTAATAAAGCATTCAAAAGTGTTGATTTCCCTACGTTTGGTTCGCCAACAATCGCAACCGGAATTCCGTTCTTGATTACGTTTCCTACGGCGAAGGAATCAATCAGTCTTTTTAGAACAAATTCTATTCGATTTAATAATTCATGAAATTGTGCTCTATCGGCAAACTCTACATCTTCCTCGGCAAAGTCTAATTCGAGTTCTATCAACGAAGCAAAATTCAATAGCTCTTCTCTTAATTTGGCTATTTCGTTAGAGAAACCGCCACGCATTTGCTGCATCGCGATTTGATGCGACGCTTCATTATCGGATGAAATTAAATCTGCTACAGCTTCCGCTTGTGATAAATCTAATTTTCCATTAAGAAAAGCTCTCAATGTAAATTCACCTGGATCTGCCATGCGACAGCCTTTTCGTAGCAATAATTGAATGATTTGCTGCTGAATATAGGTAGAGCCATGACAAGAAATTTCAATTGTATTTTCTCCTGTATAGGAGTTAGGGCCTTTAAAGAGTGAGACCAAAACCTCGTCTAAAGTTTTGGAACCATCCATAATATGGCCTAAATGCAACGTGTGTGTTTTTTGAGTAAGTAACTCTTTATTTTTTACCGATTTAAAAACAGAATTTCCTATTGTTATAGCATCTTTGCCGGAAATCCGAATAACGGCGATTGCTCCCGCACCTGAAGGTGTTGCAAGCGCTACTATGGAGTCATTAGGTATCATAAATAATTTAAATTTTACACAAAAGTAAGGAAATTTGGTGTCACAACAAGACTTGCGTGAGACTCCTCCAACAATATTTATTTGTTAAATTAAGACTAAACTGATAATTATCATTCTATTTTGATTTATGTTTCGTATTTTTAAATAAATAATTGATTTACAATAAATTAAAGATATGTCAAAAAAAATTCTATTTCCTACAGACTTTTCAGCTGCTTCTAAGAACGCATTTACTTATGCATTAAAACTAGCGGACGCTATTCAAGCAGAAGTGGTTACCATGCACGTTTATCAAGTTCCGCAAGCTAATTTTGTAAATGCTGCTGAGTATTTGCATGAAATGTACGATGTGACGGAGTTGAGTAATTTTGAAAATTATAAAGATGAAGTTCCAGCGTTGCGAAAGATTGCCGACGAAAATAATTTAAATCATATTAAAATTAACCATGTTTTAATATCTGGTAATTTAGTTCAGGAAGTGAAAAAAATGACTGATCTCGGAGATTATGATTTTGTAATCATGGGAACAAAAGGAGTGACTAGTTTAAAAGAAACTTTCTTTGGTACCAATGCTACGCAAGTAATGAATGAAATTAAAACTGTAGTTATTGTTGTTCCTGAAAACTGTGTTTATCAGCCTGTTAAAAAAATACTTTTTCTTACGCAATATAAGGAGGAGGATACCGAACCTTTTAAAACAGTATTGTCTCTTGCTCATACTTTTGGGGCGAGCATCGATTGCTTACACATCGTTAATCCTGACAAGAAGAACGTAGAGAATAGCAAAGAACAATGGAAAGCATTAGTCGAGGATAAAGAAGTAAATTTTAATTCGATTACAGGAGATGATAAGGAAGGAATTGCCATTGATTACATCGAATCAAATCAAGTAAGTATGGTTGGAATGCATGTTTATCATCGAAATTTCTTCGAAAAACTATTTGAAATAAGTCTTTCTAAAAAGTTAGCTTTTCATATTAATATTCCTATTTTGGCTATTCATAAATAAAAAAGTTTTCTTAGTAAGAAGTAAAAAAATATTATAAGTCCTATTTGATTAAATTCTAAAATTGAAATTAAAATGAAAAAAATATTATTCCCCACTGATTTTTCTGATACCGCAACTAATGCTTTTGTGCACGCTTTAGAGTTTGCAAAGAAAGTTAACGCTGAAATTATTTTACTACATACATTTGATCTTCCGCCTGTGAATGACCAATATTTTCCTCAAAATTATGGTCAGATTTACGAATCAATAGAACTTTCTCAATTTGAAATGTTTAAAAGAGAAATTCCAAAATTAAGAGCTATAGCTGAAGAACGTAATTTGGACAAAATAAAAATGTCTCACCGATTAATGGTTGGTGATTTATTGCCTAATATAAAAGATACAATTAAAGAAGATGACATTGACTTTGTGATAATGGGTACTGCAGGAGTTACAGGTTGGGAAGCTTTCTTTGTAGGAACGAATACGGGCTCTGTTATTACCGGAATTGATATCCCAATGCTGTGTGTTCCCGTTAAAGCAGAATTTAAGAAAATAGATATTATTGGGTTTACCACGCGATTTAGACGCAAAGATAAAAAGGCATTGAAAATGGTCTTGAAAATTGCTAAAAAAACTAAAGCAAAAGTGAAATGTTTATATGTAAGAACAAGTGATTCTGATGTAACAAAAGAAACTATAGATAGATGGGAAAAAGAATTTGCTGAAGATCCAATCGATTTTTATGTAGTTGAAAATGATGATGTTCAAGAAGTTATTGTTGATTTTGTTATGTATAAAGAGGTTGATATGTTAGCGATGCTTACTTATAAAAGAGGATTTTTTGAAAGAATATTTAATCCTAGTTTAACTAAAAAAATAGCTATAAATAATGAGATTCCTATTCTTGCGATTCCTATCGAATAGTACTTATTCTACTCTAATTTTCTATCAACGTTTTCGAAATAATAGTGGTTGCAATTTTTAAAATTACGTTGATTTAGAGGATGTTTAGTACTATACCTATTCCTCCTAATTAGTTTTAGAATTATTACAATCGAAATCTTTATTAAGTATTAAAATTGAAATTTTCCGATGCCATTGACTTTTGAATTTGATTATATTTGTAAGTCATTAACAATAGCAATGGAAATTTACAAAACAAAAAAAGAAGATTATTTAGTTCAATTGAGTTCAATTAATAAAAAGTACAATAGTATAAGTTTTTTAAGGCTTATTTCTATTGTACTTTTTTTAGTTTCAATATATTATTTTCTTAAAACTAATGAAACCTTGTATGTAATTGCTTCTATTTTGCTTTTCGCAGTATTTATTGTTCTAATGAGAGTGCATTCCAAATTACTTGTAAAAAGGCAAATTACGCAGGCCTTGCTAAAAATTAATGAGGACGAGCTTATCTATCTTGAAAAAAAGAAAATCCCTTTTGAAAACGGAATTGAGTTCAACGATTTTCAGCATCCGTATGCTTATGATCTAGATATCTTCGGTGAACATTCATTATTCCAAAATATGAATCGTACCGCTACTTTTATTGGTAAAAGAACTCTGGCAGAACAGCTGTTAATAGCGTCGTCACACGAAGATATTATAAAAAATCATAATGCAGTTAAAGAACTTACTGAGAAATTAGATTGGCGTCAGGAATTTTTAGCTTTCGCCAAAGTAAGCGATGATAGTAAATCTAATTACGAAACGCTACTGAAATGGAGTGTTTTTAATAGTAAGCCTTTGTCTAAGTTTATAGTTTTTATATCCTACTTTTCACCAATTCTTTTTTTACTTACTTTAATTGCATATTTAGTTACTTCTAATACAATCTTTGCCTCTGTACTTTCTTACTTATTTGTTTTAAACTTAATTGTTTTGGGTATGTTTATGAAAAGAATTCAAGCTGAAATTGCTAATTCTTCTAATATTGATAAAACGATTCATCAGTATAGTATGTTGCTTAGAAAGATTGAGGAAGAAAATTTCGTTTCAGAGAAGCTAATTAGTTTGCAGCAAAAATTAACTTTTAAGAAAGAAAACGCAAGTGTTCATTTCAAGCAACTGTCGGGTTTGTTTTCAAATATGGACACTATTGGCAACTTAATTACAGCGGTACTTTTTAATGGAACCTTTCTATTTAATTTACATGTTTTTAAGTCTTTGGTAAAATGGAAGACAGATCACGCCGAAGCATTAAGTGAATGGATGGAAGTTATTGGAGAATTTGAAATGATGAATAGCATTGCGAATCTAGCTTATAATAACCCAAGTTTTGTTTATCCAACATTGAATAGCAATTTCGAAATAGATTTTGATAATTTAAGTCATCCTTTATTGAATGAGAATAGTAGAGTAGGAAATGGCGTTACGTTTCACCCAGAATCTTTTATGATTTTAACTGGTTCTAATATGTCTGGAAAAAGTACTTTTTTGAGAAGCTTAGGAATCAATATGGTTTTAACAGGAATGGGCGCTCCAGTATGTGCTAGTCGTGCAAATGTTCATCCACTACCTGTATTGGTTTCAATGCGTTTATCTGACTCGTTGTCTGATAGCGAATCTTACTTCTTCGCTGAAATTAAACGCTTAAAGCAAATTATGGACGAGTTGGAACACCAACCTGCATTTGTTCTATTGGACGAAATCTTAAGAGGAACAAACTCAGATGATAAACGAAATGGAACTATTGAAGTAGTGAAAAAAATAATCGCTAAAAAAGCAATAGGAGCAATTGCAACTCACGATATCGAAGTTTGTCTAACAACTAATGATTACCCAAATACATTAACTAACAAGTGTTTTGAAGTCGAAATTATTGATAATGATTTACACTTCGACTATAGATTACGCAACGGAATTTGCAAAAATAGAAGTGCTTCATTTCTAATGAAAAAAATGGGAGTGATTTAGATTTTTTTTTTAAACTACAATGCACATATTTTAACTTGTTATAACTTTTTCGAAAATATTGAATAACATCATCCCGAAGATTGACAAGTAACAAATTTACTATAGAACTGTATTTATTCCTTTTGTTACGCTGGAAGCTTCTCAATAATAATGCGAAAATTAATGGAGATTACTGCTGATTACTTATTATAAAAATCACAATTTTAATTATTCCATTTGTCACGCTGGAAGTATCCCTACAATACTTGAGCAACTTAATTGAGACGCTTCCAGCGTGACAACTATAAGGTGAAAAAAGTATTTGTTATTCCTTAGGACGTTAATTACTAACCTCCATTTTTAAGAACGTTTTACTTAACAACCTGCTCATTTTGTCATAATTGAAGCGTCTGACCATAATTGACCAACTTAATAAAGAAGAATATTGATTAATAATAGTACTCATCATAATTTTATTTATTCCTTTTTTTCAAGCTGGGTGCATTCCTACAATACTTGAGCAACTTAATTGAGACGCTTCCAGCGTGACAAGTAGTAGTAAAAATTGTATTTCTTATTTATCACTATAATAGTGGATAATCTCCAATTTTCAGTACGTTTTATCTTAACAGCGCGCTCATTTTGTTAGGCTGGAAGAGTGTCAGTAATAATGAGTAAATTAATCTGGAAGACTATTATTCGACAATAATAATTATCACAACTTTATTTAATACACTTGTCACGCTGGAAGCGTCCCTACAATTTTGAACAACTTAATTTAGATGGTTCCAAAGTGACAAATACAAGTAAAAAACAAATTTTCCTTATACTAACAAAATACCTTTAAACTTAAAAGTAATCAAAAGCAAAAATCCGTTTCGATTTCTCGAAACGGATTTTTTAAATATAAAAATGGTTTGGTTAATAGCGTATTTTGGTAGCTTAATAATATATTAACTATTTAACATTACTGGCATTACAAGCATTGTAACTGTTTCACCTTCTTCTAAACCATCAACAGGAGTTAGAATTCCAGCTCTATTTGGTAAAGACATTTCTAGCATGATCATATCAGACTGCAAGTTAGTCAACATTTCCGTAAGAAAACGAGAATTATAACCTATTTGCATATCATCACCTTGATAATCACAAGTCAATCTTTCTTCAGCTTTATTTGAATAATCAATATCTTCAGCAGAAACATTCAATTCAGCACCAGCAATTTTTAATCGAATTTGGTGTGTTGTCTTGTTCGAAAAGATAGCTACACGTCGTACTGAACTCAAAAATTGAGAACGGTCAATCATTAATTTATTCGGATTTTCCTTTGGAATAACTGCTTCGTAATTTGGATATTTACCGTCAATTAAACGACACATTAAAATGTAATTGTCAAAAGAAAAAGTAGCATTCGAATCGTTATATTCGATTTTTACTTCCGCATCAGAAGTTCCAAGAATATTCTTTAAAATATTTAATGGTTTTTTTGGCATAATAAAATCAGCCACTTGAGATGCAGTAACATCAGTTCTAGCATATTTTACTAATTTATGAGCATCAGTTGCTACAAAAATTAATCCTTGTGGTGAAAACTGGAAGAAAACTCCAGACATAACTGGACGTAAATCATCATTTCCAGCGGCAAAAATAGTTTTGCTTATTGCTGTTGCTAACACTTCAGCAGGAACAAGTGTTACAGATGGATCGTCTAGATTAACCGACTTTGGAAATTCATCTCCAGGAGCGTATGCTAAAGCATATTTACCAGAATTAGAACTAATTTCAATTGTACTATTTTCTTCAACAGTGAATGTTAATGGTTGCTCCGGAAAAGTTTTAAGGATTTCCAAAAGTAATTTTGCAGGTACAGCAACACTTCCTTTGCTTTCAGAATCAATACTTAAAGTTGCAGACATTGTTGTCTCCAAGTCAGAAGCTGAAACTGTTAACACACTATGGTCTAATTCAAATAAAAAGTTATCTAGAATAGGTAAAGTATTACTGCTGTTGATAACGTTACCTAATACTTGCAATTGCTTTAATAAGTACGAACTTGATATTATAAATTTCATCTGTTTTGTTTTATTTTTTAACGTATTTATTTAAATCCTAAGTACGATACATTTTACAAATATATCGTAAACTATCCTAGTTTGGAAACTTTTTTATTAACATCTATTTACTATATTTTCTCTTACGAAGAAAAGTAAAAACAACTCCAAAAAGTGCTAAAATGACTATTGGTAGTCCGATAGTTATGAATTGTGTTCTAGTATAATTTTGGTAAACCTTTTCTTTATCAAGCAAAGCCAAGTCTAAATCCTTGCTTCGAATGTTAATAAGTCCGCTATCATCTAGTAAATAATTGACGCAATTAATTAGAAAATCTTTATTATCATATAAATTCCCAGATCTTTGATCGTATCCTAATTCCACAGGTTGAAAGTTCTTATCTAACTGGTTTTTTATCAAATCACCATCTGCAATGACAATCATTTTGTTAGTTATTCCTTCTGGTTTAAAAGTTTTTTGTTCGAATGGTAAAACTCTATTTTCATACATCGAATGGAATTTTCCTTCCAATAAAACAGAAAGTGGAATATTACCTTTATTTAAATAATCTTCAGGTGTAGTTTCTTCTGTTACACTACTTAAATTAATTTCTGTAGGCGTTCCTATTCTTTTCGAATAAGGTGAAGATTGTAATAAAATAGTCTTTCTAATACCATTTTTCAAAGTGTCAATAGCATTAGCAAAATCAAATTTAATTCCACCTAAACTTTTCACAATTGGATGGCTACTATTTGGATATACTTGCGGCGCAAATTTCCAATTAAATTGTTGATATTGAGTCGCACTACCTTGCTCTCCAGTCGCTAATTTTATAGGGCTTCCTTGCTCATCTTTGATAATGTCAGGATTAATTCTAATACCATACTTAAAAAACATATCATTTAAATTCAAATCACGAGGATATGCTAAAGTACTTCCAGAAGGATTGTATAAACTATCCATCTCTGCAGAAACTTGGTCAACTAACCACAAGGTTTTGCCTCCATTGATAATATATTGATCGAGCACTTGCTTTTCTTCATCCGAAAAAGGTTCCGTTGGTTTAGCAATTACAGCAAGGTCATACTTCTGTAATGCTTCTAAACTTCCAATAGGGTTTTTAGCAACTGAATCTAAAGTAAAAGGTCCAATGTGATAACTCTCGCGAACTTGCAAAAGAAATTTAGCCATCAAAATATCCTGCAACACTCCATTTCCCTTTAAAACTGCTATCTTTTTTTGTTTTGCTTTAGTAATTTTATTTAAACCATCTGCAATAGAGTATTCCAGATGCTGCACAGAACCAATTACTTTTTGAGTAGTGGAAGCGCCCATAATGTTTTTAAGCAATGGAATATTTACCTCTTTATTGTTATAAATGGCAATTGCCCAAGGAAAAACCATCTCTTGAGACTGTTTTCCTTTGTCATCAACTGTAATATTAATAGGAGTAAGGCCTTTGCGATATAACTCTTTAATTTGGTCCATGCTTTCGTCTTTGTTTTCCAATGGATCTACAAATTCGAAAATTATATTTTTATTGTACGCTTGAAATTCCTCTAATAATTGCTTCGTTTCTTGCTGTAAGCGCTTAAACTCAGCAGGTAAATTTCCTTGCATATATACTTTGATAAACAAAGGATTTTCTACTTGTTCGATAATATTTAAAGATGTTGTGGAAAGTGTGTATCGCTTATCGTTTGTTAAGTCAAAACGATGGAAGAACGAACTTCCCACTGCATTGATAAGCAACAAAGCAACGATAATAATCGCAACTGATTTCAGGTTATTCTTTTTAGCTGTTTTCATTACGATTTAAATGATTTAAGATTAAAAACCGTAAAAGAAAGAAATGCTACACTTACACTTGAAAAATAAATAATATCTCTTGTATCTAGGACGCCTCGACTCATGCTTTTATAATGATCTTGCATTCCTAATGAAGCTATAAAATTTGAAATCGTTGGAAAAACTGTCGCTGAACCTTCGAATCCAAAATAAAGAAAAAAGCATAAAAAAACAGCAATGATGAATGCAACTATTTGGTTTTCAGAAAGAGTAGAAGTAAATATTCCAATTGCTGAATAACTTGAAATAAGAAATAGTAATCCAAAATAAGAACCTATTGTGCTACCCATATCAATATTGCCTTCTGGCATTCCTAAGCTCGAAATCACCCAAACATATATGAATGTTGGAATGATTGCCATTAAGATAAGCAATAGAGCGCCAATAAATTTGCCATTTACTATTTGCCAGATGCTTAAGGGCTTAGTTAATAATAATTCTAAAGTTCCTTGTTTTTTTTCATCCGAAAAACTGCGCATGGTTACAGCAGGAATTAAAAATAGTAATATCCATGGAGCAAGCGTAAAAAACGGAGTCATGTCAGCGAAACCAGTTTTCAAAATATTATATTCCCCTTCAAAAACCCATAGGAATAGGCCATTAATAATTAGAAAAATGGCGATTACTAAATATCCAATTGGCGAACCAAAAAACGACTTAATCTCTCTTAAGACTATTGATTTCATATTGTCAGTGCGAGGTATAACGTACTAAAATCCTCTTTATAAATTGATTCTTTTAAATTTTACTTTCTACTTCTAAATCTTTAGATTTTGAATTAAACTTTGTTGTCTTATTCTAAAGAAGCCAGTTTATCGACACTCCAAGCTTCTGGTTTATCATTGAACAACTTTTTAGTGAATGACCAAACTTCTTTAAAAAGTTCCGAATTTCTGTAATTTTCTAGGTCTGCTTCAGTTTCCCAATAGCTGTAGGTAAAAAAAATACATTTATTATTCTTGTCTTGATATAACTCTAAGAAACGATTTCCTGACGCATTTCGTATTTTTTGCTTGTTCAACTCAAAATTTTCTAAAAAGGCAGGGATATTTTCTTCGTGGAAACTCAATTTTACAATTCGTACAAACATTTGATTGCTTTTTTTTTAATTCGTAAAGTGATACTTTGCTATTAGTGATTTAAACTAATAAAGAAAACAATTAGCTAAAAACGATATTAATTATTGATCTGTGATTTAGTCCAAGTAAACTTGCAGCGCAACCTGTTGTGGCAGGATTGCTTCGAAATATGGCAATTTCGAGAAAACCTGCTTCATTAAAAATAGCTAATTTTTCTCCTTCATACGACTTTATGGGATAAATTTCAGAAGTTGCAATTGCGGAATAACTAGGCAAAATAGTTTTTATATTCTTTGTTTTTAATTCAATTTCGTAAGGTCTTCCTTTTGCGATTTCGATAAAATGTTTTTTAGAAATATTAGTTATAACATTCCCAAAATGATCAATATAAATTACATTTCCTTTTAACGAATTTCCATCGGCAGCTGCAACAGCATTTAGTGTGGTAACTTCTTTTATCGAATTAATTTCTTTACCAATGATATTCATTAATCCACCTTTAGATAAATGACAGGCAACTTTTACAAAAACATCTAAGTCAGCTGAGCCACTTGGCAGTCGGTCATGTATGTTTATCGCTACAATCTTTTGGGGCACAATTTTTTGCGAAAGCATGCTTAAAATACCATTATCAGCAGCTATGAAATAATGATCGTTCCATTGCATCACGATATGCTTGTTTTCTTTATTATGTTCCATATCGACTCCAATCAAGTGAACTGTACCTTTTGGAAAACTTAAATACGAAGCGCTTATAATGTAACTCGCTTCTACTGTATTAAATGGATCTATCTCATGTGAAATATCAATAATTTTAGCCTCAGAGTACTCGGATAAAATTTTACCTTTCAGCGCACCCACAAAGTGATCCTTCAAGCCGTAATCCGTAGTTAGAGTAATTATTGACATAAATTTGTTTATAACTATTAGTTTTTTTTAATCCTAAATTTTATTAAATTTGAGATGTGCAAAGCTAATAATAGTAAATTCAAAAAAGCAAAAAACAAAACACTAATTCAAATTAATATCATAAGTACTAAATTCAATTTAATTTAAAACATCTTCATTTGAACGAAAGGATAATTGAGCTCATAGACATCGCTCCAAAAGAATTTTGGGGTGCTCAAGACACTCATCTTGAAACGATAAAAAAATATTATCCTAAACTAAAAATTGTCGCTCGGGGAACAACTTTAAAAGCTTTTGGCGAAAAGGAAGTTCTTGACGAATTTGAAAATAGGTTCCAACGCTTGATGCTTCATTTCACACGTTATAATAATATTGACAACAATGTAATAGAACGTGTTATTTTAGGTGACGTTCAGGAAGACAGGAAATTTCAAGGACACGATAAAATTTTAGTGCACGGAGTAGGAGGAAAGATTATAAAAGCAATGACTCCCAATCAGCAACTACTCGTGGATACTATGGAAAAGAACGACATGGTTTTTGCCGTAGGTCCAGCGGGAACTGGTAAAACGTACACCGGAGTTGCTATGGCTGTTAAAGCTTTAAAAGAAAAACAGGTAAAACGAATTATATTAACTCGACCTGCGGTTGAAGCAGGAGAAAATCTAGGTTTCCTACCGGGAGACATGAAAGAAAAATTAGATCCGTATATGCAGCCATTGTATGATGCCTTGCGAGATATGTTACCAAATGAAAAATTAGAGGATTACATTCTTAAAGGAGTCATCCAAATAGCGCCTTTAGCATTCATGCGTGGTCGAACATTGGACAATGCTTTCGTGATTTTAGATGAAGCACAAAACACTACGCATTCTCAGATGAAAATGTTTTTAACTCGAATGGGTAAAAGTGCTAAATTTATGATTACTGGTGATCCAGGTCAGGTAGATTTGCCTAGACGAACTATCTCTGGCCTTAGAGAAGCATTATTAATACTAAAAGATGTTGAAGGAATAGGAATAATTTACTTAGATGATAAGGATATTGTTCGTCACAGATTAGTCAAAAAAGTGATTGATGCTTACAAACAAATAGAAAATAATGAATAGAAAAAAAGGCTTTGAAAAAAGCCTTTTTTGTTTTTATAACCTAAATAGTTTTTAATTAGAAAATCGAACTCCAATTAGTAAATTCTAAATCAGATAATTTGTACTGATTTAAGCTGCTAATAAAAGCAGAGTAGGCATCCGTAAAAACCGATTTTAATTTACAATTGTGGGATTTAAATATACATGGTTTAGCGTCACAATTAACTACAGGCGTTTCATCTTGTTCTAAAAGATGAATTAAATTGCCTATGAGAATAACTTGTGCTTTCATAGCTATCACTATTCCACCGTTTTTACCTCTTTTAGTTTCAACTAATTCGTTTTTAGCTAAAAATTGAACCACTTTAATTAGATGATTGCGTGAGATTTTAAATGTAGCTGTAAGCTCATCTAATGAACTTCGCTGATCGTCTTCTTTTTGATTTAAATACATCAAAACGCGCATGCTAAAATCAGTAAAGTGGTTCAATTTCATATAACAGTATTAATTAAGACTTAATAATTGAGGGCCAAACTCTTCATAAAGTATATTTTCTCTATCAACACCAAGTCCAACTAAAGACTGATACTGTACTTTTATGAATACTGCAGGTCCGCAAATGTAATATTTTGCATCCTTAATTAAAATGTCTTCCTTTATTTGTTGTAAGTCTATTCTACCTTCAAAAGCATTCGTTTCAGTGTCGGGTAAAGTTTCATAAAACACGTACGATTTCAACCACGTTTTTTCATTGTTTAATTCTTCAATGGTATCTTTAAAAGCGTGGACATTTTCGTTACGACAACTATGAATCCATACCGTTGGATTCTGCTGAAGCGCATTTTTGTTAGTTTCCACCATACTCATCATTGGCGTAAGCCCAACACCACCACTTAACAAAACTAAAGGATTTTTGGATTCTGGATCTGCGTAAAATAATCCAGCAGGAGCACTTACTTCTAATTCATCACCTACTTTTTTATTATGCAAAGCATTAGAAACAATTCCATCTGGGTTTGCTTGCCCAGTTTCTTTTTTAACTGAAATTCTATAAAACTCATTATTAGAATTTGAAGATAAACTGTATTGTCTAGGTTGTTTATGCCCGAGTTCCGGAATGTAAGTGCTTACTGAAATATACTGCCCAGGAAAAAAATCGGCTATTTCTTTTTCGTCCGTTGGTTTTAGATAGAAAGAATTGATCTCCGCACTTTCTGATACAATTTTAGCAATTTTAAAAGATCTCCATCCTTTCCAACCTCCTTTTTTTTGAATATTTTTTTCATACATAGCAGCTTCAATACCGATCATTATGCTTGCTAATTCATTGTAGGCACAAGTCCAAGCTTCGATCAAATCTGAATTTGCATCGGCACCTAGAACTTCAATAATAGAATTGATAAGGTGAGTTCCTACAATATCGTACTGTTCTGGAGCAATATTCAAGCTCACATGTTTATTACCAATTGATTTTAAGGTATTTATTAAGACTGAAGGATCATCGATATTTTCAGCGTAGGCGAGTACAGCACCTGTTAAAGCATTCTGTTGTTTACCACTAGCTTGGTTAGCCATGTTAAAAATATTTTTTAATTCAGGACTATTGGTCAGCATTCTCTGGTAGAAGTAAGAGATTAAAGCATTTCCATTTGTTTTTAATATTGGAACTGTACTTTTTACTAATTCTTTTTGAATTGAATTCATGTGATTAATTATTATTGATTTAATACAAATATAAGCCACAATAGATAATTGTTGTATATTAAATACAACAATATAAACGCTTTTATTATGCTGATACTAATTTGTGAAATTTAAAGGTAAATATGCTGTATATTCTATTTTAATTTCCCAAATCTTGTTTTTAAAAGTTAAATTAGATTCCCGCCTTACAAACTAAAAAGCAATCGTTGTTATTCTCTAATAAATTGAATAAATTTGGAATTAATATAAAACAGAGTTACCCATAAAATGATTTTAAAAGAAAAAATTAAAGTTGTCATTACTGATTTAGATGGAACTTTACTCAACTCAGACCACAAAATTTCAGACTATACTAAAACTATATTTAAAGAATTACATAAAAAGAATTATCTGCTAATCGTCGCAACAGGACGTCATCACTTGGATGCGCAAGCAATTGTTGCAACATTGGACTGCCCAGTTTATTTAGTAACTTCAAACGGTGCAAGAATTCACTCTCCAGATAATGAACTTCTTTTTTCTGTGGATATGAAAAGTGAGTTGGTCAAAGCAATTTTTGATTTAGAAATTGACGCTGAAATTACATCCGTTTTATTTAAAGAAGATAAGTGGCAAACCAATCATAATAATGATGCGTTGAATAGTTTTTCAAAAGAGTCGAAATACTTGCCTGAAATTGTAAATTTTGAATCTTTAGAAGATTTTAGCGCAATTAAAATTTTCTTCACTCATGACGATCATCAAAAATTAGTTGAATTGAAAGACAAAATTTTACACACCTATTCTGATCTTTTCTGTCATGCATTTAGCCTCCCGTTTTGTTTGGAATTTATGGATAAGTCAGTTAACAAAAGTGTAGCTATTGAAAAAATTTTACAATTAGAAAACTATGCTTTTGATGAATCAATTTCCTTTGGAGACGGTTTTAATGATGAAGAAATGCTTAAATCTGCAGGCAAAGGACTGTTGATGGGAAATGCACCTCAAAGTTTAATTGATACACTTCCACATTTAGAACAAATTTTATCAAACGATAATGATGGAGTTGCAACGTATCTATCGCAACAACTACTTACCAATTAATAATAAAAAACCAACATCTCTTAATCCTCTTACAATATGACAAGAAAAATAATCCTATCCTTTTGCGTTTTGTTTTCAATCGCAGTTCAAAGTCAAGCACTCAAACTGGAAGAAATAATGAAAGGAAACGCCTTTATAGGTGAGCAACCGGAAAATCAAAGATGGTCTCTGGACGGACAAAAAATATATTTTGATTGGAATCCAAATAATGAATTGGGAAACAGAACCTATTACTGGAAAAACGGACCTTCTAAACCTGAATTAGCAGATCAAAATGAAGCAGCTTTTTCCAAATTAGATTTTAAAAAATCCTCAAATCCAGATTTATATTATTACGTTGATAAAGGAAGATTATTTTCGTATTCGTTAAAAACGAAAAAATCTAAAAAGTTATATCAGCAAAGTAGCCCGATTTCTGGTTTACAAATAGGTGCAGAAGCTGGTGTATTATACTTCAGACAAAGTGAAAATCTATTTCAATTCAATTCGAATGAAGGGTCTGTAATTCAATTAACAAATTTTAGAAAAGGAAAAGGAGAGGATACGTCAAAGGAGCAAGAATCATTCTTGAAAACACAGCAGAAAGAATTATTTCAATTTGTGAGAGACCAAGATGCTTTAAAAAAGTGGAATCTAGCTAATTCAAAAGCTACAAAATCTGATTTTCCAAAGCCTTTCTACTACGGAAAATATAATTTTGGCAGTTTGAAAGTAAATCCAAAAGGAAGTTTTGCCACTTTTAGATTGATTCAAGATGTGGAACGTAAAAATGAAAAGATGGAACTTTTTATCACAGCGGATGGTTACAACGAGATTGAAGATACTAAAGAAAAAGTTTCGACGGCTAATTTACTAACTACTAAATTTGGTATTTATAACGTTGCAAAAGATTCTGTTTACTTTGTTAATTTTTCAACACTAAGTCATATCCAAGATGTTCCCAAATATCTTGAGAGCTATGAAAAATCTAAAAATATAGAGAAAAAAGATAAATTGATTGTTGTTCAAGAACCTGTGTATAATGAAAGCGGTTCATTAGCTGCCGCTGAAATCAGAAGTCAAGACAATAAAGATCGATGGATTGTAAGTTTGAATTTAGAAAATGGTACATTCCAAGAAATTGAGCATCAACATGATGAAGCTTGGATAGGAGGTCCTGGAATCCCGTCAAACTCTTACGGACGAGGAACACTTGGTTTTCTTGGTGATAATGAAACCATTTATTTTCAATCAGAAGCAACAGGATATTCACATTTGTATTCATACAATTTAAGGTCTAAAACAAAAATTCAATTGACGAAAGGGAATTGGGAAGTTCGAAATGTCACTTTAGCAAAAGATAAAAAGTCGTTTTATTTAACCACTAATACAACGCATCCAGGAAACAGGAATTTTTACAAAATAGATGTTTCCAATGCTTTAATGCAACCTATTTTAACAAAGGATGGTGCAAATGAGGTGAGTCTATCTCCGGATGAAAAAAGTTTAGCAGTTAGATATTCCTATAAAAACAAACCTTGGGAAATGTACGTTGCTACAAATAAAGTAAATACTTCACTTAAACAGATAACAAATTCCACATCTCAGGATTTTAATGCTTATGCATGGCGTGAGCCAGAAGTAATCACCTTTAAAGCGCAAGATGGAGCTGATGTTCATGCTCGCATTTATAAACCTGAAACTAAGATCGCTAATAAAGCAGCAATAATTTTTGTACACGGTGCTGGTTATTTACAAAACGCCCATAATTACTGGAGTAGTTATCATAGAGAATACATGTTTCATAATTTACTAACTGATTTAGGATACACGGTTCTTGATATCGATTACAGAGCGAGTGATGGTTATGGACGTGATTTTAGAACAGGTATTTACCGTTTTATGGGTGGAAAAGATTTAACAGATCAAATCGACGGTAAAAATTATCTCGTTAAAAATTTAGGTATCGATAACGATAGAGTAGGTATTTACGGTGGGTCATACGGCGGTTTTATTACGCTTATGGGAATGTTGACTACTCCAAAAGAATTCGCTTCTGGCGCAGCGTTACGATCCGTAACTGATTGGGCTCATTATAATCATGGATACACCGGAAATATTTTGAATTTTCCTGAAACTGATCCAGATGCTTACAAGAAAAGTTCACCAATTTATTTTGCCGATAATCTGCAAGGAAATTTATTGATGCTTCACGGAATGGTCGATGATAATGTCGAGTACAAAGATATTGTTCGAATGTCGCAGCGATTCATTGAATTAGGAAAGAAAAATTGGAGTCTCTCATCCTTTCCTGTCGAAGCACATGGTTTTAAAGAAACCTATTCTTGGGTTGATGAGTACAGCCGTATATTAGATTTGTTTAATAATACGTTGCTTAAAAAATAGATCATTTAGTAGAAGTAATGTTTGATTAAAAGTTTAGCTGTTTTTTGACACGAATTACACGAATTGGCACAAATGGCAATGATTATAAAAAATCAATTATTCTAATTTTAATTGGAAAAAAATTCTTGTAATAATAAATACACAAAATTTGTGATTTTCGTTTAAGCCGTAGCTGAATTCTATTTTAATAAAACCACTACGTTTGGCCTGAATAATGTTTCAACAATTTTGTGTATCTCTTTGAAAGAACCTATTTTTGCAAAAACAACAACACAACAACTAAAACCGTAATGAGTAATACAATAACAACAACCGACTTTAACTTTCCTAATCAAAAATCAGTTTACAGGGGAAAAGTGAGAGAAGTTTACAATATAAATGATGATCTTTTAGTAATGGTAGCTACAGATAGGCTTTCGGCTTTTGATGTTGTTTTACCAAAAGGAATTCCATATAAAGGGCAAATCTTAAACCAGATTGCTACAAAGTTCATGGAGCTTACTCAGGATATAGTTCCAAACTGGTTGATTGCAACTCCAGATCCTAGTGTTGCTGTTGGTCACTTATGTACTCCCTTTAAAGTAGAAATGGTAATTCGTGGTTATTTATCAGGACACGCTTCCCGCGAATACGCTCTTGGTAAAAGAGAAATATGCGGAGTGACAATGCCAGAAGGCTTGAAAGAAAACGATAAATTTCCAGAGCCTATTATCACGCCGACAACAAAAGCAGATAATGGCGAACATGATGCTGATATTTCTAGGGAAGCTATATTATCACAAGGTATTGTAGCTGAGGAAGACTATCTGGTTTTAGAAAAATACACTAGAGATTTGTTTCAAAGAGGAACTGAAATTGCTGCAAGTCGCGGTTTAATTTTAGTTGATACCAAATATGAATTTGGAAAAACTAAAGAAGGAGTTATTGTTTTGATTGACGAAATTCATACACCAGATTCTTCGCGTTATTTCTATGCAGAAGGATATCAACAAAGACAAGATAGGGGTGAAGAACAAAAACAATTATCTAAAGAGTTTGTACGTCGATGGTTAATAGAAAACGGCTTTCAAGGTTTAGAAGGACAACAAATTCCTAATATGACTGATGAATACATTGAGACAGTTTCGGAGAGGTATATTGAATTATACGAGAATATCCTTGGAGAGAAGTTCGTAAAAGCGGATATTTCAAATATTAATGAGAGAATAGAAAAGAACGTTGTAGCGTATTTGGCAAATAGATAATTTGCAACCCGCACTTTAAAAACTAGAAGAACCGCAATTCAACTTATGAATTGCGGTTTTTTTTTAGCCCCGATAGCAGTGGAAATCCTTTATTTCCTGAGTTTTTTCAGGACATAAAGATTGCAACGAATAGCGGGATTAGCTCCTAAAATTACTTGAAATAAGAAAAAGTATCCTCATTCTCTAATTTTAATAAAGTTTCATAAATAAGTTTAATTACATTTTCTACGTCATCGCGGTGAACCATTTCAACTGTGGTATGCATATAACGTAATGGCAAAGAGATTAATGCTGATGCAACTCCGCCGTTACTATAAGCAAATGCGTCAGTGTCAGTTCCAGTCACGCGAGAGGAAGCTAAACGCTGAAAAGGAATTTCATTAACCATTGCCGTTTCTAGTATTAATTCTCTCAAATTATTTTGAACTGCGGGAGCATAAGTAATAACTGGACCTTTCCCTATTTTAGTTTCTCCTTCAATTTTCTTATCGATCATTGGAGTAGTCGAATCATGACAAACATCAGTAACAATAGCTACATTGGGTCTGATTGTTTTTGTAATCATCTCAGCACCTCTTAATCCAACTTCTTCCTGAACAGAATTAGTGATATATAAACCAAAAGGGAGCTTGATTTTATTCTCATGTAATAATCTCGCGACTTCGGCAATCATAAATCCACCCATACGATTGTCTATAGCACGACAAACAAATTTATTTTCGTTTAAAATCATAAACTCGTCAGGGTAGGTGATTACACATCCAACATGCACACCCATTTTGTCAACTTGTTCTTTAGTTTCACAACCTATATCAATGAACAAATTATCTATTTTAACGATTTCTTCTTTTCCTCGGTTACGTGTGTGAATAGCTGGCCAACCAAAAACACCTTTCACAATTCCGTTTTTGGTATGAATGTTTACTCTCTTTGATGGTGCAATTTGGTGATCTGAACCACCATTACGAATCACATAAATTAGTCCATCATCAGTAATATAATTAACATACCAAGAAATTTCATCTGCATGACCTTCAATAACTACCTTGTAAGGGGCGTCAGGATTTATAACTCCTACAGCCGTTCCGTAGGTATCAGTAATAAAAGTATCTACGTATGGTTTTAAATATTCCATCCATAATTTCTGGCCTTCAGCCTCAAATCCTGTTGGAGATGCATTGTTTAAATATTGCTCTAAAAATGTGATAGAGGATTCTTTTAGTATTGATTTTGTGCTCATAAAATATTTTTTTGCTAATTTATAACTTTGGCATTACAGTTGCATATATAATTTATAATTTTGGCAATTAAAATTTCATATATGAACCTATTTAAATTCTTGTTCTTTTTTGTTTTGGGCTTTAGCGCTATGAATGCACAAGTTATTCCTCAAGACACTACAAAAATGGGTTATGAATTACAAGATGATGACCTTATATTAAATGATACAATTCAATTGCCCGAGATTCTGATTCATAAAGAAAAAATGGATCCCGAAGCGAGAAAGCAATTCCTAATTCTTCAAAACCGTGTTTACGTTACTTATCCCTATGCGAGATTAGCTTCGGAAAGATTAGTCAATCTCAATAAAGGAATGATGAATCTAAAAAGTAATAGAGAGAAAAAAAGATATTTTAATATTGTCGAAGGATATTTGAATAATGAGTTCGAAGCTAAACTAAAAAAACTGTCTCGTAGCCAAGGACGAATACTAGTCAAATTAATCCATAGGCAAACCGGCCAAACAACTTTTGAATTAGTAAAAACACTGAAAAGTGGATGGAAAGCATTTTGGTCAAATACTGCAGCAAGTGTATTTGATATTAATTTAAAAACTAAGTATGCTCCCTACGAAGTAAATGAGGATTATTTAATTGAGACCATACTGATGCGAGGATTTGAATCTGGAAGACTATTAAACCAAAAGACTGCCGTTCCCATAGATTATGATAATCTTAATGACGCCTGGTATTCAAAAGCGCAAAAAGCAAAATAAATTTCTTTTGGGCGTTACCGTTTATAAAAAAAGAGCCTGTTACCTTTTGTGAACAGGCTCTTTTTTTATAAACGGTCGGGCTATTCGCTTCAAGTCCTCGCAAAGTTGCGTTTCACTTCACTTTGCTGTGGGCTATGCGCTACTATCCCTAACGCAGACTAGATTTAGAATGGCGACTTTTAAACACTCCTATATACAAAGGGTGTTTAATTTACTTTTAGAGTATATATATATATGATAGACTCCGCTTTTGAACCTTTACATTAGTTTCGTCAGATTATTACTGAAAATCTTCCTTATATATAGTAGTTAGAACGTCTCTTATATAATTCACAGCTTTTACAACAAAGGTTATTTTATGGTTGACTTTGGTAGTTGCTACTATTTAGGAACTGAAAATGCGGTCATGATACAAAGTAATATAGCGCAAACCGTCAATTTCCTTTTGATTTTGCAATCGCAGCTCAGTTGAAGAAAAATATTTCACCATTCAAGTTTCACGTTTTAAGCTATTTAAATAGAACGGTATTAAATTGTTAAATAAAAGTTCGCAAAAAAGCTTGTATAACGGTATAAACGTTGTAGTTTTGCACCCGCAACAGCGCAGACGTTCTTATTTATTTAATGGAAATCGAATCAAAACTAGGGCGAAAGTTTTAGAAAAAAGATTTGGCAGAAATAAAAGAAGTAATTACATTTGCAGCCCGCCACGGCGGGAGCAAGTTCTTAGACAGATTGAGCAGGTAGGTAAGTTGAGAGATCGAATTATCACTTGAAAAGCGGAGAAAATTTATTTTCTAAAAACTTTTCAAAAAGCCTTGTGAGATTTAAAAAGAGGTTGTACTTTTGCACCCGCCTTG
>NZ_JBANDI010000030.1:0-37183 GCF_039123485.1 Flavobacterium sp. PL12 | reverse complement strand
TCTTCTTGTTCTTGACATAATTATGCTAATTTAGGGTTTTTAATCCTATCTTAAATCTAAACAAAAAGTTGTACCGTTTTTGGGGAGCAGCATATTCCTCCTGTCCAGAAGTCGTTCCAGATTTTGTCTATTTGAGATTTTATTTCGCCTGTGATCATGTTTTATATTTTCTGTTTAAGAATGTAAAAGTATTTAGTCTCAATGCTTATAATTGGTAATTATTTTAAAAGTATTTCTTTAAAATCATTTGTTTTTTTTGTTTGGGCGTACAGTACGTTTTTCAGTTCTACTGTTTTACTATTGTTATCATCTAATTTAATTTGAAGTTCTTTATTTTTAAAATTAACTGTTGCTTTTTGGCTATTCAGTGCTTTTAATTGTTCCTCTAATTGATATATTTGATTATAAATGCCTTTAAGTTCTGCGGTATTTGTAGCGGTTTGCTCATTTAACTTTGCGCTAATTTCATCAAATTCTTTCAGTTTAGAATTTGTATCCTCTACTTCTTTTTCAAATTTAGCTTCCAATAAAAATCGCATAGAAGCTATAAACTTAAATGCTAGCGTAGCTCGTTCATAGTCGCCAACAAAAGCTTTTTTAATTCCGCTTACAGTGTTTGCAACAATGTCAACAAAATCATCAAAGGATTTTATATTTTTGTATGCAGAATAGCCTAGTACTAATAAACCTAACGGTCCAATTGCATATGAAATAGCAGTAGACAAACCAGTGTAAAAAGCAAATGGCAGTGTAACACCAACAAGTGAGGCTATTGCTCCCACAGTAGAAGACGCTAATACATATACTCCAAAACCTGAAGCTTGTGCAGCTCCAATAGTAACCAAACCAGATATTGAAGTAGCTTGCGCTCTTGTTAAACCTTGTTTTTCGAGATTTAAGTAAAATGCCTCCAGTTCTTTCGGCTGCATTTGATCTATTTCTCTTTTAAAAAGTTTAAAATACAAGTCTCTTTCAGAAGCAACTTCAGCTTTGTTTTTATAGAACTCGATATCATTTTTCTTAGCAATTTTTTCTAAAATATCTTTATAGCTGTCATTTTTTATAAAAACACCCCATATACTGGAAAGTAATAATCTTTCGAATTTATAAATAATTGCTTCCTTAGCATTCGTATCACTTTTTACAATTTTTTGTAAAACGGATAACTCGTCTGCAGTAAAAAAAGCCAAAGATGATTGGAGGTTATTCATATTTATTTTTCTAATAGTTGATTTCCAGATTTAGTTCTAATGCTTTTATGGTTTGCAATGTATATCCTGCAATACTGCTAATATAATTATATATTCCTACGGTCCGGAAGTCATTTCATATTTTATCTCTTTGAGATTTTATTCGCCTGTGATCAGAGGTTTATATTGGTTTTAATTTTGAATTGTAACAGTATAATTAAGATTTTTATTTATGTTCACTGTGCGTGTTTTTAAACCATAATAATAGCTCAAATAATCCAGCTCGTAATGAATCTACAGCATAATTTGAAATCATACTTCCACTGTAATGATTTTGTTCTAAATGATGGATATAAGTCCCACAAGTAAAGTATATCCATCTTTGAAGGTTTTCAATATCAGAGGTTTGATAAACGGTTGTGGTAGGTTTATACTTTCAATCTTGACTTTTTCTAATATTGCCCGATAAATGTGTAATCTTTTGATTTGGTCTATCTAATTTTGGAAGTACTTTTATATTTTCAAGCTTTAAGAAAATTGATTCCTGTACACTTCTAATATTAGTAAGTATTGCTTTGAATTCAGATTTATCCTTAGGAAGATTATTTAAAAAAATATTTAAAACTTGATTTTCAACTTCAGCCGGTAGTATTCCTTCATCAAAAATTGAGAATATTTCCGGGTTACTGCTTTTTATAATTCTTTCTGGATTCGTATCGGATGCCTTTTTTATTTCTTTTAAAAGCTCCTCAAAGTCTTCATCTTTGTTTTTATCAAAAACTTTTCCTCTTGCAAAAGAAGTATCTTTAAATAAATCAACAAAATCATTCTTATCTTTTACAAATGACTTCTGACCTGAATAGATAAACCAAGGCAAAATTTTATTTTGTGCTCTTAGTTCACTTATTACTTTAGCCACTTCACCAAAAGCCGAATGGTCTATATTAGTTCCTTGATGATCCGCTGTTTTAAAAAACAATCCATCAAGCAGGACAGCATCATATTGGTTATAATTTGCTCTTAATTCAGGAATACCATCAGCAGCATTCGAATATCCTATAAGTATCACATTTTCTAAACGAGCTTCATCTTTTATGGATTGAAAATTTTCATGTTCATCATCAAACCACATAACCTTATAATTTATCATATTGCTGGAATTATTGGAAAGGTTAATTCTATTGAGGTTACAAACTCACCACCTAATCCTCCTCGAGCGGTTTCATCTGTAAACCCAAATTCTCCTTTATGTATTTTCATCACTTCATATATAAACCAACCACCAGTTCCATCGCCCGCAGCAGGGCCAGAGGTACTACCTTTTCTAACATAGGACTCATAAGTCATATTTTCAGGTAGTGGTTTTCCCGTATTACTTACATCCATTTGAACATTAAAGTTTTCAAAATCATACATTAAGTAGATTTCAATCTTGTTTTGTTTTGCAGTATTTATACCGTACGAAAAAGCATGTTTTTCTGCATTCTCTATTATATTGTCAAGCATTTTTCTTAATAGATCTTTGTCACCTTCAATATGGATAGCTGATATTCCATATTCTGCAATCGCATCTTCATCTAAATTTAATACTACTTCATAAAAGTTTGTGGATCTACTTTCTAAACTTTGCTTGTATTCTTTTATAAAGTCTAATAAGTCAAAATTTTCAATGTGCAAATCCATAAGCTCAATTTTATCGCCAGCGCGATTTATCGATTTATTGATTGAAATTAAGTCTCGTTCTAAATCATTTAAATAGGATCTGAGCGTTGAATCTAATTTATTATCTGCTTTTAATTCAAATAAGTCGGGAGCTCTTGTTATTAACTTTTCTTCCAATATTTTTTTAATAAATTTGAAAGACCCTCTAGCACTTTTAAGCGATCCCGCAATTTGATGTCTTAAAAAGCTATTTTCATCTTCAGTATTAATTCGGTTTGCCTTAAACTCATTTTCTGACTCTGAGTTTAAAGTGTCTATATATTCTTTTGCAGTTGATAAATAAATTTTATTTTGTTCCTCAACGGTAGGTACTTTTATTTGCATTTCATAAAAGTCTTCCATTTTTAGTGATGGAATAATCCCTCCTATTCTGAGTTTGTTTGCTTGAGCAGTCAAGTAACCTGCTTGTAATTCATTTATAAAGTAATTAATTTTTGCTATTTTAGGATCTACTTCCAAAGCGATTATTTCATTAGGAATATAAATAGGCTCTCCTTCATATTTAAAGAAAGTTGGTTTTAATGTTTTCCATTTTAACGCTACTAAAATACAATCTTGGCTTATTTTTCTTATTCCGATTTTTGGAATTGCAACACTCTCTATAGAATGAGCATCTAAAGTATAATCAATGATATTATCCTTTAAGTCTTTGGTCTTAATTAATTTCCCTAGCTCTTCTTTTTCTACTTTAGAACCAGTTAAAATAGTTACCACATCTTTAATTAAGATGTTGCTTAAGTTGTTATCAATAAAGTATCTACTAACCGAAAGATTAAAATCATTTTCTTTAATAATTTCTAACGCTACAAATTTTACAGATTTACGATCATTAGCTTCAATTGCTTTCAGAAGACTTATACTATCAAATACTTTTTCTTTATTGGTGCTATTAAAACCAATAAATTCATTTGCTTCTATAAATCTAATGCCCTCTCTATTTGATTTTTTCTGAAATACTACAATGCAGAAAGCTATTCCGGTGTTTTTAAGCAAACCCGGAGGAAGGGAGATGATTGTATCAATAAAACCATCATCGATTATTTTTTCTCTAAATTTTCGTTCCTTACCTTCTTTGAATAAAAAAGCTAAAGGTAAAACGCATATCAATTGACCATTTTCTGAAAGCTGATTAAAACTATTATTAATTACAACTTCTTCGATAGAATTATTGTTGCCATCAATATAGTAATTTGGTAGTTTTACGTTAAAAGGAGGATAAGCTACAATTAAATCAAACTGAAAGTGTTTCCAACGTTCTATAGAATCTTCATTTTTATACTCGCTGTAATTCAAGTTATGCGCCATTAATCTTAATGTTCCTAAAGCCCAAGTTTTATACTTAAGTTCTTCTGCAACATACAATTGATCAGGCTGTAAGTATATACCAAAAGAAGCTAATCCTGCAAAAGGGTTGTAAACTTTTGCGTCTGGAGCTATAGTAGCAAGCTGCATGATAAAGTGGCTTATTTCTTTAGGTAAAATAAATTCACCAGATTTTTTTCCGCTAGCTGCTGAATATTTATATAATAAGTTGTCAAAAACTGCTGAGAAATGTTCTCCTAATAATTTTTTCTCTATCTGAAAAGTATATTGTAAAAACTGCGCTATAGTCAAATCAGGCAATGCTTGTAAATTTCGGGAATAAACATTGAAAAGATTAGAATACTTCTCAGAATTAGAAAGTAGTTCACTTAAGTTGCTTTTTAAATCGCTATGAGAAAAGTCATCATATTCGCTATCATAAATAGATTGATTAATTAAACCATCTTTATAAGCGGATAATATCAGTAATAATACATCGAAATCCTCAGAACTAAGATATCCTTTTAGAGTATCATTAATTTTCCAAATTTGATTTGTTATACTCGAAGTGATTTCAATATTACTATTATTCTCTTTCATACTTTTAATTTGATGTCTACTTTGCAAATGTAAATACTTACTATGCGGAATTAATACACAGTTCTTTTATTCAATGAACTCCTCTGCAGTTTCTAATTCTAATGCTTTTATGATTTGTACTGCATTTCCAGCGATACCACGAATAGAACCGTACATATTGATTGAGTTGCCAATTACTTTGTCTATTTGTTTTTCGCGTTGGCTCCAGATGCGCTGCATACTTCTTTTTTCAACATTTAAATCCGTTTGCATTTGTGTAAAGCCTTCTACAATTCCTTCCATTTGCAATCGAAACTCATTGCTGGTCAGGAAATCATATAACATAACCATTTTATCTCCTTTATTTTCCTGAGATTGTACAGCAGAGCTAATCTGAATGATTGATTGGCGTAAAACAGCACTTAGTCCTTTAAACTCTTCAAAAGTACAAATCCAGATGCCATCTTTCATTCCCATTCGTTCCATATCTGCAGGCATGACCTCGGTTACTAAGACGCCTAAATTAGCTTTTTTATCTCGAATATCATTCTTGAATTTTTCTATCCAAGCCGGCTGAAACGCTTTGGTACGTTTGCTTTCATAATAAATGGTACCGCAATTTTGTATTTCTCGTGTGTTTACCGTTTGCAAGCAATCGGCCCCCGACGCGCCTTTTTTAATTTCATCAATATTATCTAAGGGAAATTGAGCTGCTAACCATTCTTCCATAGCTAATTCTAAGACTTCACCTTGCAATTGCATAGAACCTTGTTCTTGCTTGCGTTTCATTTCTTCGGTGAGTTTCTTCTGGTCTTCGAGTTGTTTAGTCATTTCTTTAAATTTCAACTCGTTTTTATCGTCTTCCTGTTTCCTTATTTTATCTCTTTCGAGAATTAAAGTTGCATTAAGTTGCTTTTGCGCTTCGGCTTCAATAGTATCTTTCATTTCTAATTTTTCCCTTTGCAACTTCGCATTCTCTGCTACCATTTTGTTGAAATCAGAAAGTTTTCCAGATTTTTCAGCAAGTTCTTTTTCCATAGCACTAATTTGCTCTTTGTTTTCCTCTTCTAGTTTGGATTTAAGTTTGGCAGTAATTTCTTTTTCAGCTGCCTTTTTTTCCTTTTCTAGTCGTTCAGCAAACAGTTCATTCTCCTGTTTTTTCTTTGCTTCAAATTCGACCGTGGCTTTTGCTAATTCCTCGGTTCTATTGGCTAATTCTTTAGCTTGTTCTGCTGTTTTTTGTTGAAACTCTTTACGAATACTAACTTCTAACTGATGTTTTAAAATATCGTTCACATCGATAGTAGTTCCGCAATTTGGACATGTAATAGAAGTTTGATCGGCCATGATATAAGTTTTATTGGTTTATACTACAAACGTATAAACCAAGTATGCATTCTTGCTGCATTGTTAGCTTCGTATTTCATAATTAATATTAAAAATAATATCATGACTCACATCTTTTCGTATTTCAAAAAGTTGATTATCATACGTCATCTCTTGCGATAGCAACCTTTCTTTAGGTTTAGTACCATGAGCTATCCCACCGTCGATACGAATTATAAAACTACTATCATCGGCACTAAATTCAAAGTATCTGTAATGTGGAAGTCTAAATTCCTCTTTTGTACTTATCTTGAAATCAAATGCAGGAGCTAGTTCATTTAGATCGTGTGTATAATCTTCGATGGTTTTATAATTGTGAATAATATATTCTGGAAAACTGTAACTCTTGAAAGCAGCTTTCTCTAAATGCACGTTTAGCTCATTGATACTAAAATTACATTCTTGTCTTAACTGATCGATAAATTGCAATAACATACGCATTGAAAACTCAGATTGATTGTATTTATCAAAATAAGAAACGCTATAGGTTTTATTTTCGATTTTATTGATAAAAGATTTTACATTATGAAGGTTTTCAATCATTACTTTGGCTAAATCATTGCTTTGTGTTCCTGAAGGAACATGTTGAATACGTGATTCGTAAAGATTGCCTGAGTCTAACTCTGGTATTGCAAGTGCACTATATTCAGTCAGAACGACATCTTCTACTTTATAGAATTTTTCAACTGTATTTTGATTCCAGTTGTTATCTATATTAGCATAATCCTGTTTCGAAATGTATTCGATTGTTTTATTATTTTCTAAAACTAAAGAAAGGTGAATAGGGTAGAGCAAGCATGCCTTTCCTTGTCCTTTTTTTAGCTTATAATTATGCGATAGTAGGTAAATGGATAGTTTTTCATGATTATTAGTGTAAACTATTTCGTCTTCAATAATAAGGTTGACAATAATTCTATCTCTTTTTAATTCATCTAGCCATAATAGATCATCTGTATTCCAGTGGGCTATATCATTATTGATGTGGATATTTACTTCCTTAACTCCATAATGGTAACTATGGCGTTTTAACTCATCCATTAAAGTGCCATAGATTGGGCTAATCTTCAATGCTGTTACATCTAAATCTGCGGGAAGTTGACTGTTGATTGCGAATCGCAACCAATCTATAGCCAGAATTCTATCAAGGTCTTCAATATGCCATTGGGTAGTACGATCTATCAAACACCTAGTACATCCAGTACTATTGCATTCACATAGCTCTAAAACATTTAATGCATTTTTTAGAATATCTTCGGTGTATAAACGGAATTGTGAGGCGTAGCCAGCGCCACCTTTGGCAGTGTCATAAATAAACACGGTTGAATAGCCGTTGTATTTTTTAATACCAAAGCCTAATTCGGACTCTTCAATAGCTAGATATTCTGCTAATGACTTAGTTAAAATTACTCCTATAGTATACGCTAGTTTTTTGTCGTTTACAAAAGAGGCATCTGCGTTTTTTAATCTTATTTCGGTAAAATCGGTTTTAAATTTGCTACCTAAGATAACATGATCTCGAATATTTTTGGCATCACAATCTTTTTCACCATCATTGTTTTTCCCCCCTCTTAATCGTTTGTGGCCTTCAAGCTTTTCGTTACTCATTGCTACTTTTCCGCAGTCTAAGCACAAGCTATATCCATCACCTTCACCATTGTTGTAAAATAGAATTTGCGTATTTGCTTGTTCTCCACTTGAGCGATATTCCATGGTGCTGTTTTGAACAGGTTCCCAGGGGGCGATGTTTAGTAATAAAGGTTCTAAATATTGCGGTTTTGTTTTTTCAGAAATTACTCTAGTAGGTGTACTATACAAATCAATGGCAAAGCCTGCAGGCTCCACCAGTTCTGTGTATGTAGCTTTATGTTCTCCTAAATCAATACCACTAAAAGAATTACTACTATTGCATTCAGGACAATTTTGATTAACTTTTCCAAAATCTACTGTTCGCTGGTAACCACAACTTTTACAAGCTTGAATTGTTGTGCGTTCCGCCACTTGGCCCCAGTTATTTCTCATTATGATTCCAGATGATGTATAATTTAAGCCATCAATTAAAATGCTGTTTCCTGGTGCAAATTCAGCAAGTGCCCTTACGATTGGGTAGCTTGGATTTGATTTTAGTTTAGGTTGGTTGGTACGATTGATATCAGATAGGGTTATTTTTTCAAAATCGACGATACCTGTTGGTAGTCCAGCATTGGGTAGAAAGTTATCTTCTGCTAGGTAGCTTAAAACAAATTTTTGAAAGAATTGATTTTTTCTATAACTCACTGCTTTATATGCAGGGCTGTTATCTCCAAATTCGATACCTAGTTCTACTAATTTTTTTTCAAAACCTTCCTTTTGATTTTTAATTCCGTTTATTACTTTCTTAAAATTATCTGAGACTATATTTATTAACTGTTCAGGACTGGTGTTGTTTAAAGGAGTTTCTTTGGTCAAGAAATTTAATTGATTTTTAAAATCAGAGATATCACTGTTTTGTAGCCAATTCAAAAAGTTTTCTGCTATTGTAGGTTGTCCTTCGTAGAAAAACTTATCTATATTCTCTTTAATGTTTAATCCTTTATTTTCATTGTCTTGTTGTCTGATAAACATTCCAAAAAGTAATGAATTGACGTGCCTGATTACGATATTTTTACTGTCAAAAGCTAGTTTTGGAGGAGCAATTGGATGTTCTAGAGCCCATTTTGGATTATTCATTGTACGCAGTCCAATAGGGTTAGGAGCGCAAAAAGTTAGCGCGAGAGACTTGTTTTCGGCACGACGTCCGGCACGACCAGTTCTTTGCAAGTAATTAGCAGGCATAGGAGGGACGTTGCTCATTACTACCGCTGAGATTCCGCCAATATCAACTCCCATTTCCATAGTAGTGGAACAGCTTAGAATGTTTATTTCTCCTGTTTCAAATTGACTTTCAAGTTCCTTAAGTCTTTTTTTACTTTGTTGTGCAGAATGTTCTCCCGCCAAATACAGTTTGTCAAAATCAAAAATTCGTTCATGGAGGTTATTCCATAAACCTTTTTCACGTGCTTCTTGACTATTTTCTGCTAACCATTGATCAACTTCTAATTTTTTAATTTTATCATTTTGAAAGTCTGTATGATATGGAGTATTGAAAATTGGAAATTGATGATTTTTACTATTGTTAATCTTATAATTACTTATATTATCTAGTTCCAAATTCCCTTTAATCAAAGGGGAATATCCACGGAAAATTTTATCGACTAAACGATTGGTAACGGGACATAAGTATTCTTTGCCCGCAATCTCAAATTGTGTACTTTTTAATAAATCTAGTTTGAATCCGTCGCCGTCAGGAGTTAATATTTTTTCTTTTATTGTTCTCCATATCTTTTCTAGTAATTCGTATAATTGATCTTCTCGATCTGCAGTAATTACTTCTTTATCGTGCCATCCAAGGCCAGCACATACGAGTAACACTAATCTCGATTGAGCAATTGAACTAGGATTGTAAGTTGGCCACCTTTTTACATTTTCAACCTCTGTATTAGATGGGAAAATTAATTGCGAATGGTAAAATTTTGAACTGAAAACTTTCATAACATCATCTACGAAAAAAATGAAGTTATAACGAATAATGTAATCTGCTCCAATTTTGAGTAAACTTATCCATTCATCGGGCTGGATTTCTAATTTGGCTGCAATTTCGGGAGTCAAACAATTGTCTAATGCAGGATAAACAATATTTATCAATCCTAGGTTTTCTAAAGATCTCTCTCTTGGAATTCTGCGCGCAAATTGATCGTATAGCAAAGATTTAGCATATGCCTCACCTTCCATTTCGGCATTATTTCCACGACCTACTTTTTTGAAAAGCGTTTTAAAACCTTCTTTTTGCCTAATATCGTCCATTATTTCTTTCCAAGATGAACGGCTTTGAATTAACGTAATACCATTGCCTGAAGCAATCAGATCGTTGTAATAATTAAGTTCTTCTTTTATTTTATTTTTTTGGAAAGGTAATGCTGTTTCTAATCTTAAGGTACAATCAGTCCTTGCTTGTAATAGTTCCTCTATGCTAGCATCAACTTCATTGTCTTTCAGTTTTTTAAGTAAAAAGTGATACGTTTGATATCTAATCCAATCGCTTTCACTATCAATATTAATTAAGGCAGCGATTTTTGCTGTTCCTTGCCTGCTATCAGTAAATGAAATGTATTTTTTTCCATCGTAAAGTGTTTTACCATCTCTAGTCTTAGCATTTTGTGTCTGATCCAAAACAATATCTGATAGTATTCTATTGGTGAACGTTGAAGAAATTCTAAAATGGATAGGGTTTTCATTTTGATTACCGCAATGCGGACATTTGGTATCTTCGGTCATATAAAAATCTTCACCAGAGATAATTTCATTGTCGATGGAAATAGAGCAAGGAAATAACTCTTGATTTTTTGGATTGTACTCTTTGTTATAGTTAATAAAGCGTGCTAGGTTATTTATAATTTCAGGTTTTCTGTTTTCTTCGACATCATCATTTTCCATGTGAAACGCATCATAACCAACTGTAGTTTTTTGGGTTATTTTATCGATGCGTTTGCCGTCCTTGCTACCTTTTTTTCGTTCTCCTTCGAGCATCATATTGCCACAACTTCTACAAGCAATTAATTCAAGTAATGGATGCCCACAACTGCAATTCTTTCCGGCCACAGTGTACATAGTTCCAATAGCTTTCTCAGTTTTGTTTTCTTTGTGTTTATCACATTTGGAATTAGTACAAACATAAACCCCACCAATTCCTCTAGTGAAGAAATGACCTCTTACTGGCAGTAGATTTTCATGTCCTACAGTTTGTTCTGCTAACGTATCAATAGCTTGCAATTGTTCTCCGGGTTTGGGTATATTTAAAAGTTTACCAATTTCAATTTGACTTAAACCCGCTTTTTTCAATAATTCATTTCTAAGTGTTTTAATATTCTCTTGACTTAGAGTTTGAGAGATATTGGGAATATCTTGGTCTGCTATTTTATTGTTTACTCTTGTTCCTTCGATGACTTCGATTTGATCTTGAGATACACCGCAAAGGTCAGACATGAATTTTTTTAAACTTTCAGTATTTCCATTTCCTACTGTTGCAGACGTTATTGCAAAGCGGACATTTTCAATATCAACTTCGAAAGCGCTGATAACTCTACGAATTAACAATGCCATTTCTGCAGCTTTGGATCCAGTAAGTGTATGTGCTTCATCTAGTAAGATCCAACGTAGCTTCCCTTTTGATTTTTCGAGTATTGGTACATCAGCATTTCTAACTAACATGTATTCCAACATTGTGGGATTAGTGAAAAGAATTTGAGGAGGTGTTTTTCTTATTTGCTCTCGAGATATAAGTTCTGGTAAGGCTTTATTTATTTTATCTTTACTACTTTCTTTATTGTCTGTATCACCAGTCAATAAGGCATAATTAATGCCGTCTAATGCAGAGCACCAAGCATGCATACGTTTTCTTTGACTGGCGATCAAAGCATTCAATGGATAAAGAAATATCGCATTTACACCCTCTTGATTTTTACAATTTTCATATATGTCGTGTAAAACGGGAAGCATAAAGCATTCCGTTTTACCAGAACCCGTGCCAGTTGTCACTGCAATTGATTTTTTTTCATTAAGTAGTGTATTCCAACTTTTTACTTGATGTTTATATGGATGACGATCTTTAGGGAATTTGAAATCGTCCTCTTTTATACTATCTAAAGCATTTATAAATTTTTGATGAAAGATGCCTGAAGTTTCAGCAAAGGTTAACTTATCCTGTTCCCAAGGAAACATATTTTGAAAAACGACATCGGCCATAATAGGCTCTTGAGATAGCATAAACCTAAAATAATCTTGCATTTCTTTATCGCCAGTAGCCCATAAAGACAAAATAGCATCTGTTAATCTATTTTCTGTTCTGGTATAAAATTCTTGAAAATTCATAATGTTAGTTGTTTTTAAGGGCGTGTAAAATCGTTTTGTTGTAGAATTCAGGATTTAAATACTGACTATATTGAATATTTCTTCTGATTGTATCTCGGAAGTCATTACCAGCCCATAGGGGCAAATTATTTTGTATATCCATGATAGCTTCTGCGACTGCAATAGGTGACCGTAATAGTAGTTTAACTTGTGAATGTTGTTCAATTGGAATCCCGTAATCTTTGGTTATTTTAGGTGAATGTATAGGGAGCTCTCCAAGAATACGTTGTCCAAGATTAGCTCGTATGTCGGAAATTTCACGATGATCAATTTTGACATTTTTGTAGTTAATATTTTTTAAAAACAAACAGACATCAAATAGACCTATATTTTCCATGTATGATGAAAATAGCTGTTCAATATTGTCTTTGTACTGCTCACCATAAAAACTAGTTAATTCCTCTAAAGAATTTAACCAATCAATTTTTTTAATCCAGTGAAAGCAAAATCCTAGATCTTGTTCCATTTCCGGAATAAACTTTTGTATAAAATCGTCTGGATTTTCGTTATTAATTCCTAAAAACAAATAAGCTCGTGCAGCTACCTCAGAACTTCTTGAAATAGCCCTTAATTCATCGAATGTAGAAAAGGGAAGGTCGTGTTTTGTACAGATATTAAAATAGGCTACTACTTTTTTCCAAATTTCATCATTAAATGTGCCGTCAATCAGTTGGGAATGGTATAGTTCAATTCGTTGATTTTTGTCAACTCCCACAAGATTCACATCAGTAGTTATGAAACGTGGCATTAATTGAGATTCTTTTTCTTTAGATGAAATGATAATAAACTCATTTGTAAACTCAGTTACTGGAATAATATAGGATTCATCATTATTCAGCAGTGGTATTAATTCAATATTCTTAGAATCACAATTTAGAGGGACTGCATAAAGGTTAAGTGTATCTGTAGAACTATAAAGACGAACTATATTTTCATGTTGGCTTTCAACATTTAAAGTGTGGCTAAAGCCTGAAACCTCATAAGTTTTCGTTGTTTTACCCTCAATAAGTTCGATAGTTACTTTATTCTTATAATTCATAGCGTCAGCTAAATAATATAATCTAACAATTTCGTCTTTGAAAGCTATTAAGGGTTGTGATGCTTCTTTGATTTCTTTCGTGATTTTTACATCTGTTTTTAAGCTATTTTTAATTCTTATGATAGTTTCTACATTCGGTGAACTTAAGATTCTTATACCATATAAATTAGAAATAGAAAGTGTTTGGGTTTCGGGTACAATATTCCCGTCCTTGTCAGTTACGATCATTCCTTTGAATGGAGATTCTAATTCGAAATACAATTTTTTATGATTTCGATGGCCAATGTTTCCTGATATATAAGTTGGTATTTTTGAAAACTGGGTATTTACTTTAAGTTTATAAATGTCGTTATAGCTTTCAATTTCTAAAATTGAAGATTCATCTAATGTGAACTCAAAGGCCTCTCTATTTTTTAATTGTAGAGTAGCATGATCAATTGAACTGTCTTCGTATTTAATACTAAAGTTTGCAATATTAAAAAATATATCATAAGCAGTAAGACCATCTTTCTCAATTTTTAGATCAATACAACCGATTGAGAAATAATTTAATTTAGAAAGTTCTTGCCACATTTCAGCTGATTTATGCCTTCTTATCCAAACCTTAAATTTCTCGCGAGGTACTAAATTATCATTTTCGTCATATGCAAAAATGCGAGGTATGTTATTTACAACTGTCATATTAGCCTTAAGCATCCAAGAAGGTTTGCAACTTTCTATTGTCCAATTAAAGGAACCTATACCACTTTGATATTTATTGGTTTGGCTATTATCTGTAATTTCAATTACACCTTCAAATCCTAGCCAAGACATTTGGTTTTCATATACTGAAATAGTTACATGAGGCAAATCACTTTTCCAGTGATTTGGGAACAAAAGAGATGCTTCTTTATTAGGTGCTATAGAACCTTTAATTAATCTCCATTCAGTATCTGAGAATTTTTCCCATAGAGTGGGTGTGTCAAAATTAGGAATAGTTTGGATGAAATCTTTTACATCAACTTTTTCATTATTCTGAATAACATAAGTGTATGGAAGAGTGTTTTCTTGATCCCATTCTATACTTTGCTGGGCATACCAGTCTGTTTTATATTTTCCGTTGGCCATTTTTCGAAAAACACATATTAAATCATCGTTGAGAAAGAATTGATACTCCCTTTGATTTATAATAATACCTAGAATACTTTCTAAAGATTCAGTATCATAAGAATCAGCAAGTCCAATTTTGAGAAAAATTGTAGTTTTTTCATTGTCAAAATCCATCAACCAATAGTTTTTTGGCCTCGATAATCTTTGTTTCTTTTCAAGTGTCTTTTTTCTAATTTTAAGCTCATTAGAAATAGATTTTATAACATCATCAGAAGTTAGTAACTCATCGTAATCAATTTCATCATTTAAAATAGATCGAACAATTTCAAAACAATTTTCATAAATTAAATCGTTTTGACTTGTTTTAGGAAGTAAAGCAACAATTTCTGGTTTGAATATAAAATCTTCAATTGTTTCAGGCTGCTCTTCTAACACGGCCAACAGAAAACTCTGATAATATCCTTGGTTTTGAGCAATGTGCCCAAGTGGTAATCCTCCCTGTAAAAGCAACGTTCTAAAGTAGAGCGTATATTGTTTTTTAATCCATTTTACACCTAACATTTGAGCACCTTTAATTGCTAATTTATAGAATTCTTCACAATCTACCTTATAGTGAATATTACCTTTTAGCGCATCAAAAACAATTTGTTTACTAGGTTTTCCACCATCGTATTTTTTTTTCCACCATTGCGTATAAAATAAAGTAACGTCTCTAGGGTCTATGAATTTTATCTCTGTATAATTTAGTTCGCTAGCTAGTTTAGCATAATCATTATCATTCAAGAAGTACTTCCAGAGTGCTCTTCCATCATGTTTTATTAAATTATTTTTTTGAAGTAAGTTGGTGAAAAAACTCATTTTGTTTTAATTTTAATTATTGTACTGCAAAAGAAAACTTTACCTATGCGTAATTGGTGCATAGATTATAAATAGGCTTTTAACGCAAATGTTATTTTATTTGAATCATCGACAGTAATTGCTTCTCTAATTTAGGATAGTTAAATATTTTCGATAAAAGTTATTTCAAGAAATCATATTACAGGAAGACGCTTATGGTTTTCAAAAAAAGATAGCTATGATTTGAATTTCTATTTGTCTGAACGACATTTTTAGTGTATTTTATGGCGTTGTTTTGAACGTTCTTCTAAATATTTTATACGTTTTATTATTTATTAATTATTTCTATCAGTGATGTTCGTATAGTTTTATGAAATATGCTTACTTCAATAAATTTTCTTTGATAATTATTATTAGCCTACTTTTCTATGCTAACTGAATCTTTAATTTATTTAAAGAAGTTTAAGTGTAAAGGGATACGGATTTCTTAATTTCTTTTTTTTAAAAAGCTCTCCAATTTTTTACATATAAAACCATGTTTTTATTGCTTTAGTTTTTTTTGATACCGCTTTTTCGTTGGTTTAAACGGTAAATAAACACTGTTTATTCCTAATTAGCAATACCTACTTTTAGTGATATTGAAACAGTTGAAATATTTATAAAATGATTTAAGTAAAAATATTATTTTGGATGCTTTTATGAAATTTTAAAAAACCTTAAAAATGAGGGGACTAATAAAAATAAAATTTTAATTATCTAGAATTATTATTGCTAAGTACTGAAAGTTTGTTCGTTGAAATTTCTATCAAAAATCATTAAAAGTAGGTATATGATATATCTATAAATAGAGTTACGTTTGTTAAATACAATAATCTTCGTTAACAGTATTTTATTGATTTTTTTAAATTTTAATTCCAAACATTATGAAAAAAGTGATCCTTTTAATTTTCTTTACTACTCTTTTGTCATGCTCATCCGACGACAACAATACTGAAGGTTCTAAAAATTCTTTTAGCCCTCCAGCCTGGATACAAGGAACATGGTTTGTCGAAGGTGATTACGGAGCATTTAAATTCACAAATAATGATTTTTGTGCTATTAACTTTAATATGACTTCTTGTTATGGTCAAAATCCCGTTATTATTATTAAAGAGACAAAAAGTGCTACTGATTATAAATTTGATGTAACTGCAGGAACAGTAACTTCTAGCTATCATTTTAGAAAAATATCATCAACTCAAATACAATATGTTGATAATCTTTTAGATCAAATTCTCACTAAAAAATAATTTACGACGAAAGTAAAATTTCCGTACCTCTAGAAACACATTAAGGCAAGATATACTTGCCTTTTTTTATAATATTTATTAAGCTTTAATAAATATCGTTCCAGCAGTGTTTTTCTATTATTAATTACAAAATAACAGTTAATGTTTTGTACGTAAGGAAGAGATATAGTATAATCTCAAAATAATTAATTGCCATCTATTATAATTTTAAGTACATGATACTTCAGACTCTTAAAAAATAAATGTTAAACATTGTCAAAAAAAGTTAAACTTTTTATTTACAAAATATTTTTAATTTGTATTAGTTCATACAGCGTCATATTTAACGCACTCTTTCGGACAAGTAAACCTCCTTATTCTAGTTTTAAATTTAGTTATCATTACCTATAGGGAATTAGTATGGATAGAGACAAATAACTGTTTAATACTATGCATTTTAATAAGGTTACTAAAATAATTATTATTTGAAAATTTAAGATTAACTTTATTGGTTGTTTAACAATGGTTTAGATAAATAAAATGATTTTGATGGAGTAGGAGTAGATAATTAACTTAGTTACGAAATAATGGACCAAAATAATAGTAAAGCTAATTGTTTACGTCCTGATTTATGTACTGTAAACATTGACTTAGGATAAGTAATGGACTTAAAGTCGTAAAATAAGCAATTAGTATTCTTAACTGTCATTTTTACTATCTAATTAATTTTAATACTATACTTTTTTTTATTTTTTTATAAGTCGATAATTAACAGTTTTTTAGTCAAAATTGTATACAATCCTTTATAAACGTTGACTTAAGGGCGGGCGCAAATATAAAACAATAGTCCTTGTTTGCCGCCGTCTTTGTAAAGCCTTAATGGTAAAGGAGAATTTAATGGACTTAATATAAAAACAGTTCTTTTTTCAGTCCAAAAAAATAACCTACAACGAATATGTTCCGATGCAGGTTATTAAATTATCTAGAAAAATTTTACTTTCTATTTTTCTGTTGACAAACTAAAGCATCTGTTACCTTTACTTCTGAATTCTTTAAAGCTTAAGTTTTTATAGTCAGCGTATTTTTTAATCCACTGCATAAATAATCTAATGCCGACAGAGTTTGATTTAGAACAAGTACTTAGAAATTCTGCGAACTTTGCTCCTTTTGAGTATATTGTATTGGACGATAGTTGACTTTCGTTTTCATCTGTTATCCATGCTACAAAACTTGGACTAGTACCTTGATGTAATTTTTTCAACATCAAATTGTTATTAACTACTTTTACGATACCAGATTTTAAGTAGATTTGAATGCAAGTGAGCATCCACGAATCGAATGAAGCCCAATTTTCTGTACTCCAGTTTTCAAAAAAACGTTCGCCGTATATCATTTCTGGTGTCCGCTGCGCTGTGAAATATTGATGAAATTCAACTTCGTGACGTCTTGCCTCAAAACTACCTGTGTCTCCAGCTATGACATAATTTGTAGATATTAAAATTTTTGGCGCAATATTAAAAGGAATAGTAATATTTTTAATCCCTTTTCGTTGTACTACGAAGTCGGAAGTAATCAAAGGGAATTTGCTCTCAAGATCAAAATTCTTAACAACGTCATCAAAGGATACAATATCGTGCTCTTCAGTTGTACCTTCATACATAAAGTCATTCTCTCCGCTTTTTCCATTAATGAGCTTCAAACTTCTAATGTGACCAATAGCATTAGCCACTAAACTTTTACCACTGCGGCCATCAGCTACATCAGATATAGTTTCATCGTTGAAAATTATAGCTCTTGCATCAGCATGACTTTTGTAATTGTGTAGTAAGTATCCGATGATAGATCTGAAATAATTAAATCGTTCAATATCATTTGCGCATACCTTCATAATAAAATCTTCAAATTTACTTGGAGCATCATTCATTTGCAAGAAATCCCTCTTTATGATGTTATTACGCCATACAGGCCTTTCTAAGGACGTGTAATCTATAATTGATATAGAATCAGCCAAAACCTTTACAACACCATTTAAAAACGGTATAAAAGAACAGTTCTTACTATCTTTTAACGTACTTATATCTATATTATCCAAACCTGAAAGAAATGATTTGCCAAAGTACTTTGTCCCCCTATTCTTCATGTAAGAGTAAATCTCGGCAGGTATGTTTTTTTTAATTTTATCTTCTATTTTTGACTCACTTGTGAAATCAGCGACGTTATCTTCAATTGATATAAGATCAAAGCTTGAGTCAATGTTACGCTTGTAGAATCCTTGAGTTTTTAAAAACTTAAAGTAATCTGCTATATCAACACTAATGTTTCCTTTATTATCTTTTGAATAGAATTTTTTATGATTTTTGCTGGTTTTTAGGTCTATAATTGCATTATCATGCTTTCCAAATTGTTCGTTTTCAATATCTGCATATGTACTCTCATCATCTTCTAAATCAAATTGTGTACTGCTGCTCTCTGGGCCTTCTTCTTCTTTAACAAGTACTAAGCGACTTTCCTTAAAATTAGATTTTTGTACAAAATTATTGTTATTTCCTACTTCGTATATTTTCATGTTATTTGTGTTTTTTAAACAATAATTCACATCTTCTATGGAATTTATTGTAGATGCTTTTAAAATTGATTTATTTATATTTTCTTCCTTTGTGTCGTATTCAACTGCTTTAAAATTAACATAGACGTTTTCTGATAACGGTATGTAACAACATCTCGAAATGTCTATTGTTTTACTGTCGAAATTGGGAAGAGTGTATTTATTTTGAAATGAAATAAAAGTTTTGCCGTACTCCTCTGATGTTTTGAATACTTTACATCGTACGAGGGTATTTAAACCCGTGCCGCTTGCACTATCGAAAATTGCGTATACAGATGGTATTTTTTTCAACAGTTCTCGCGCTGAGTCTATTTCTGAATTTGACTTAAAATTATTTAGGTCAATTTGTAGGAACCCTGTACCCCTTATCAAATTAGCTTCACTTCTTGTTCCCTCCTTAAAGACCCCACTCCAAGCTATGGCTTGAAGACTGGATTTCAATTTAATAGTTTCCTCCTTAGTGGAACTTTTTCTTATCAGTTCATGTACTCTTCTCGTTTCTTCATCGAAGCCAACTTGTATAAGCTCTATTATTTGTTGTGGCTCACACTTCTTTGCACTTTCAAAGTTGGAAGTGCTTTTATATATTGTAATTTTCATTGTTAATGTTATTTGCAATACTTTTACAAATCATAAGCACTAAAAGGCTTATATTTGCTTAGTATTAAATTATTAATATCATTTTTTTACCTTTAATAAACATTTAAGATTCCTGACTTTCCAGAGCCAGGAATTTTTGTTTTAAGGATTTTATCTTTAGGTTCATATACTTGTTTAAGTACCATTGAATTTATGATGTGTTTATCTCCATTATTTTTTTTTTTTGACAAAGCTTCGCCTGACCGTTTAGAGAAACAGAGCATTATCTTGTTTATAAATTGTAATTTTTGGACAGATTTGTCCTGGAAAGAGGTTAAGGTACTAGGCTACACTATTGAGCCTGTTCATTACATCTTGGCGGAAGTAATAGACTTTATGGCCTATTTTTTTTGCTGGAAGAGTTCCAGACTTGGAATGTTTCCATAAAGTGGTGAGCGAAATCTTAAGCAGTTTACTTGTTTCGTCTCTAGTGAGCAATTCTTCTTTCGGGCTTTCTACCTTTAAATTTAAAAAAGCGTTAACCTTTTCTAGTTTGTTTGCGATACAACTAGAAACTAAATCTGTTAAATCTTGTACTGATAGTTGAATCAGTTGTAGTGTTTTTTGTTCCATTTTTATTTGTTTTAAAATTATAGTACAAATATACAACTGTAGTACCTGTTAAAGAAAATGGGGATTTTTCAGTATTTCTAATTGTTTGATTTACAGGGATAATGTATTAAAGCGGGAATTTTATAACTGATGATTCCCGTTTTTCTTTTAACTTTTGGGAATTGTGAAAAAAGGAAATAAATTTTTATCCAATGTTGCCAAAATACTATAGTTTTTCGAGGGTTTTTTCTGGTCTCCTAATTTTATGTGGTACCTCTTTTCAAAGAAAGTAAATATTGGGGAAAGTTTTTTATCGCTACCGCTTTTGTTTTTTATAACTGAATCTTTAAAATAGTTTCTATGTTTTAAAATGAAAACCAATTCTATTAATTTTTTTTTATCGGAGACCCATCTCGAATCCTGAATAATTTTCTTGTGAATTAATTCGATTTCGTTTTTATAATAGAATTCTAATTGATCTGGAAAAAAAAAGGGATTCAAATCTTCTTTATTAAATGGATTTTCGATCCGTTCATTATCTTCTGAGTTGGTTTGTTGTTTTATATTTATTAAGTCAAAATGTGATCTATCAAAAGCACCTGGATATATCTGTTTATATTTATGCTCTAAAATTTCTATGATTTTATGATAAGATAATAAATAGGATTCCTCTATTACTAACATAATTCCATTATCATTAATAGTAAAACCATTTAAAAATGTAATTGAATCATGTAAGAAATCTAAGTTATTTTTCAGATCAATTATAAAATTTGGTTTATGTTCCTCGTACAGGGTCAAATCAGATATTAACCTTTCTTCCTGCTTTAAGATATTAGTGTTTACGTCTATTTTAAAAGCACTGTAATCAATACTACTAAGAAGGCCTGGGTATATGCTTGAGATATCTTTAATATTTTCTCTTGAGTCAGAGTTATCAAGTAAATTTGGAGATCTTATCAATAACTCTTCAGAAGTAAAGGCACCGTACAGCTCTGAAGAATATATTTTATCTTTTAATTTTCCAGCAAACCAATAAGTAAAATTAAAAGGATCATCGTTTGAATCATCAATTTTTGGGATTTTTAAATTCTCGATGGTTTGTTTAGAAAGTAAAAAGTAATTCATATTATTTTATTTATAAAACTATATAAAAAGAATTTTATAATCATTATGATTCTATCAAAAAAGCAATAATTATATTTATTTACTTTTTAAAAATGTTGTTGAGTACAAAAAATTACTACTACGAATAGCGATCTCTTAAAATAATTAATTTTCACTTCGCTATTAGATGTTTTTTTTTGATTGACTTTAAATATTTGGTAAATCATTTTAAGATTTTATAAATTAATTGTAATGTCTAATAAAATAAATCATTCTTCTGCGTATTTTATTGTAAACCTAACGATCATGATTATTATTCTGATTTTTTAAATTCTTACTTTTTATTAATTTTTTTTTTAATCTATGTGTATTTATTGCAAAAAGGACCTTACTAATGTCCACCCCCCCACCATAGCACTTTCTTGTCCCTACCCCGGTCTTTATTACACCATTTGAAATTTGGATTTAAGGAGAATTCTAGTTAGTAATTCTATTGTCATTGCCATTTATTCGGCGGGAGAAGGATACAAATGATGTTTATCTTTACAAAAAACTTTCAGATTAAGTTATAATTAATCTCTAATTTAAATAAGACAGTTATCTTTTGATTTTACTTACCTGCTTTGTTTTATAGTATTACATTAACAATTAATCCGATTGTAATAGAGTCGCCGCTAATAATCATTACGTTTATAATTACAAATAAAATAGAATAAACAGTTTACAATTCAGGCATATCTTCTACTGTTAATTGCTTAATGCCTAAGCCCCTCAAATAGGTAAGTGATACTGTCAGATTACTATGCCCCATTACTTGCTGTAATTTACTTAGACTACCGGTTTTTTCATAAACATTGATAGCTCCTGTATGTCTAAAACTATAAAGAGTATTCCCTTCTTTTAATAGAGTGGATTCCTTCTTGTATCTACCCCACAATGTTTTAAAATAATCTTCATTATAAGGGTCAATAGCATTTGTAAATATATTATAATCTTCAGCTCCCCTTACAAGATATTGCTTTACAAATTTTGGAACAGGAACAACTCTATTTTTTTTTCCCTTATTTTGAGCACCAGAAAGGCTTATAAAAGAACAATCATCATTAAAGTCGCTCCATTTCAAATTTCTGATCTCTCTGTGTGGGCGTAAAAGACAACTATAGGTTAATAAACAACAAAGATGTAAATTAGGACTAATCTCTTTAATTTCCTCAAGCACTAATTTAACATCCTTGATTGGCGTATGTAGCACCTCAGCTTGTTTAGAGAGTTTTATGAGGGGGAAAGGATTGGCTAGTTTATACTTTACAAAAAAATCTGATAGTAAAGAGGAGTAATTTTGCTTGTAATTTAACTGTACCCTTTTAGAAGAACTAATATGAATAAGTAATTCTTTTATAATAGCTGGATCGAGTTCACTAAGCATTAATTTTTTATAATCTTTCGCATTGAAGTAGTCGATTAATTTATTGTAAGCGTATGTTAAATCTTTTTTATAACGAGGGCTGTAGTCGGATTTTAATTTCTGACCAAAGGCTAGGGTAGCGGCTTCCATTACATTAATGTCTACAGGTTTAACTTTTATCGTTTTTACTTTTTCACAGGGGCGCCATCCTTTATCTAATTTTTCAGAAAAGGCTTTTAACATCAATTCTAGTTGTTTCTCTCTTTGATTTTCCTTACAGGTATTTGGATTAAAATCAGCTTCGATTACTTTCGCATTAAAATACCGATATCTCTTATTATTGTAAGAAAAGGACACTCCCATTCTTCCTGTGAAGAGCTTAACTATTTTTAAATTTCTAAATTCGTAATTCATGTTTTTGACACTTTTGTGACACACTTAAAAAAAACACAGTTTTCTCCTCTTTTTTAGCACTATAAAATCAAATTCCAGAATCACCAATTAGCAGTAAAAACTTCCTAGAAAGCTTAAATTATCGCTCTAGAGATTTCGGTAGACTTTCTGGAGTAGAACACGCGGAAGGTTTTACAGTTGAAAGATATTTGGCAGTCAATAGCTTAGCAGATTTGAAGTGAAATAGATGTAATTTTTTGAAAAAATTATTTGCAAAAGTAAACTTATGTTGTATCTTTGCCACCGCTAAGCATTATGGTGGTTGTAGCTCAGTTGGTTAGAGCATCGGTTTGTGGTACCGAGGGTCGCGGGTTCGAGCCCCGTCTCCCACCCAAAAGGCAAAAGCCTCTCAGAAATGAGAGGCTTTTTTTGTGTAATAAAGTTTTGCGTAAAAAAAATCAGCCTTGAATTTCTTCAAGACTGATTATATGTTTCTTTTTTGCACAAGGGATAGTAGTGAAAATCCTTTTTATGCAAAGGTACGCAGCATAAAAAGATTGAAACGAATAGCCCGACCACGTTGTAATGCTAGTGGAAACGTGGATGTGCCCAAATACTATTTTTTATCTACAACTGGTCTGTTTTCTCTATTTGCAAGTTCCCAAGCGGTCACAAAAGCAAATTGAGTCCTTTTAGCCAAAGCATCGTACTCAATTTTCTCTGCAGTGTCGGTATGCTTGTGATAATCCGCGTGGACTCCATTGAAGAAGAATACAGATGGAATTCCATTTTTTGCAAAGTTATAATGGTCAGAGCGCTCATAAAAATGGTTTGGATCTTTGGGGTCATTGAATTTATAATCTAAGTTCATTTTAGTGTACTTTGCGTTGGCTTCTTTACAAATTGTATCCAAATCTGATGATAGACGATCTGCTCCAATAACATATACATAATTATTACTGTCAGCGTGAGCGTCATCGCGGCGGCCTATCATATCGATGTTGATATTTGCGATTGTATTGACTAACGGAAATAAAGGATTTTCAGAATAATATCTCGAGCCGTGTAAGCCATGTTCTTCGCCAGTTACGTGGAGAAACAATATAGAACGCTTAGGTCCGTGTCCTGCTTTTTTAGCCATTTGAAAGGCTTGTGCGATTTCTAATAATGCAACTGTTCCTGAACCGTCATCATCTGCACCGTTATAAATTTTTCCTTTTTTAGTTCCTACGTGATCGTAGTGAGCTGAGATTACAAGAACTTCATTTGGTTTTTCTGAACCTTCAATATACGCCCAGATATTCTCTGAATCTGGCAAATTCTCATTGCGTTTTGCATTAAGGAATGCAGCAGGAATATGTTGGTAAAAGTTAGTGGCTGCAGCAGGGAAGGAAATAGCATCTTTCTTGTATTGATCGATAAGATAAACACCAGCTTTTTTTTGGCCTTCAGATCCTGTTTCGCGACCTTCCATTTCGTCTGATGCAACGATATACAAATGTGTTTTTAGCTCGTCAGCGGTGATCGAATTCATGTATTTGGTAGGTTCTACTTGAGTAACGCTGCTTTTTTGAGAGGTGCAACTAAAAGTTATAATAGCGAACAGACTTAATAAAGGGATTTTTTTCATTTTTTGGATATAAATAATAAATTGATAAATGGCAAAGGGTAAAAATAGGAATAAATATAATTAAAACGCTTTACTGCTATTTAAATTTTGTTATTCGTAACACATTATGAGATTGATTTATTTTTCATCGCACTTTCTAAACCTTTCTGATAATTTTATTTTTTATTTTTAGCACAATAAAGAAGGCAGCATAAATTGTACTATTTTATTAATTAAGATCATTTAATTAATAAAAACAACAAATTTATACTGCCTTAAAAAAAAGGGTGTTTATAACCTTATTTCAAAACATCTTCTAAGAAAGTTTTCATGCGCTCCCAAGATCTTTTGTCTGCTTTTTCGTTGTAAGCTGCTCCAGAAGATTTATCGTTTCCAACTTCTACTTCTGTAAAAGCGTGAACCGCGTCAGCGTAATAAATCATTTCCCAGTCTGCTTTTGTATCTCTCATTTCTTGTTGGAAAGCAGAAATTTCAGCTGCTGGAACGTAAGGATCATCTGCGCCGTGTAACACTAAAACTCTAGTTTTTATCGGCGTGTTCGTTCTTGCTGCATCGCGTCCTAAACCACCGTGAAATGAAACAACTCCTTGCGCTTTCATTCCTGTTCTAGCAACTTCAAGTACTCCTGTACCACCAAAGCAATATCCAATTACGACAATATTATCAGCATTTGCACCAGCTTTTACTAACTGGTTTAAAGCTAGCTGAATTCTTCTTTGATAGTCAGCGATATTTTTTTTGTAAAAACCAGACATTTTCCCCGCTTCTTGTGTATTAGTGGGATAATTACCCTCTCCGTAAATATCAGCAATAAATGCGTAGTAGCCCATTTTTGAAAGTTTTTCAGCAGATCTTTTTGAATGAGCGTCAATTCCTTTCCAAGCAGGTAAGATCAATATTCCAGGCTTCGTTTTACTACCTTTTATAGGAGCAATAGATAAACCGTTTAGTTTTTGGTCTCCATCAGTATATTTTACTGTTTTCAGCTGTGCGAATGATGATGCTGAAAATAACAATAAACCTAATAATGTAAATAAGGTGTTTTTCATATTTCGTGTTTTTTTATTTTTACTAAATTCTGAATTTATATTATCTAGGCAAGCAGACTTTTATTTTTTTATTTTATGACTGTATTTTTAAATCTTATAGTTGAAGCTTTTATTCGCCTGGATGATACGTTCGTTCTGCGTTTTTTTGTACATCTTCTTTGTAAAATAATACATCTTTAAATTTTCCTTCGCGATACATCTCCGCCTGATCATAAAAATGTTTTGATTTTGGATTGCCGCTATTTCCTCCGGCTAACAGTGATTTAGCTTTTATTTTGGCACCAAATTCGACCGCGCACACAAAACTATTTCCGTTAAATCCGTATCGTTTTTTGGTTTCTTTTTGGTAACTGCTTTTGTAAGCTGGCAAGCTTCCCCATAACGCTGGGCCATATCCAATGGGTAAACTTTCTTTAGCATCGTCATAAACTAAATCAATAGCTCCTGAAGTTCTTTGGAATCGATTGATTTCGCCCCAAGGAATTTGCCACTTTCCGAATTTCACTTTCAATTCATTTAGAACTAATTGTAACTGCGGTATCATTTGCTCTGCTTTTACATTTTTTGCAAATGCAAGAGTATTTTCTACTTGATCTAATTCTCCTTCATCAGTATAGACTTTTTGGATTATTGGATCTAATTTATAAGCCCATTCTACAGCTATCGTTGTAGCAACAGAATTTTCATTAGCATAATAATCCCACTTTCTTAATATATCGATTGCTTCAGCTGTTTCAGAGTATGTTTTATCATTCTTATTTACGTTCTTTTCGAAAGAAGAAAGAAGAGCAGGAATTAGAAATTCGAAAGCAGTCAACTTAGTGTCGTAACCATCAGCAATCACTTTATCTAAAGTGTAGTCTGTTCCTTTACTTAAAAGTCTAACAGCATTCAAACCTCTAAAACTTTCGCCATCAGGCGCCATGTAAGGTAAATAATTTTCTTTTTTCGGACTATTTTCTCCTGCAACGGAATAAGGTGTAGAATTACAATTTTGTAACCAGCCATTAATAGGATTGTAAGAATGAACTGTTTCTGAAACCTTATGCAAACCTTTCCATTGTGTTGCCGAAGTACTTCCATCCATCACTTTTGACCAGTTTAACTTTTTATCTCTAATAGGAACAAAATTGCCATGCCAATATGCAATATTACCTTCTTTATCTGCGTAAACCGTATTATTAGAAGTGTTAGCTTTTAGATCCATCACTTTTTTGTAATCCTCAAAACCTTTAGATTTTGTTCGAACCCAACTTTGCTCTAAACTTTTCATTGAGCGATTATTAGATTTTAAACTAATCCACTTACCATCTCTTTTAGCCATTATTGGACCGTGGTTTGTGTAATAGGTTTTAAAAGTTTTAGGAATCAGTTTTCCGTTTTCAAGATATTTGATGGTAATCATTTTTTCAATTACAGGCACTAATTTACCATCGTACTCGTAAAACAATTTTTTGTTTTTAGATACAATTTTCTCTGCGTACATATCTGCTACATCAACATTTGATGAGGTATGCATCCAGCCGCAACTTTCATTAAAGCCTTGATAGATAAAAAACTGTCCCCAAGTTACTGCTCCGTATGCATTCAATCCTTCTTCACTGCTCATTTGTATCTCTGGGCGGAAATAAAAAGTAGTGTGTGGATTGATATATAATATAGCATTTCCAGAAGCTGTTTTTGAAGGTGCTATTGCAAATCCGTTAGAGCCCGTTTGCACATCTTTTTCTCTTTCTATGTATGCTACTTTATCATTGTTTCCAGAGTAGAATGCTTTTAATTCACCAGTTGAAAGATTAGCGGTGCTTATTGCACCTATACTTCCATCAGTCCACAATAATGGAAACCATGGCTCAAAATGAGTGAGTAATGCAGGTTTTACTTCAGGATGCTTGTGCAAGTAAAAGTTAATTCCATCTGCATAACTATTTAATAATTTTTTTAACCAAGGCGCTGCTTTTTTATAGTCTGCTTTTGCTTCTTCAATGTCAATTAGAAGTTTTATTTCTAAGTCGTTATACAACACGGCTTGTCCTTTTATTTCTGAAAGACGACCTAATTTCTCAATATAATTCATTTCAACGCGCTTGAAATCATCTTCGCACTGTGCGTACAGCATACCAAATACGGCGTCGGCATCTGTTTTTCCATATACGTGTGCGATTCCCCAATTATCTCGAATGATAGTTACACTCTTCGCAAGATTTTCTAATCTTTTGATTTCAGCGTTATTTACTTTTTGCGAAAAGGAAGAAAAACTAATGCTGATAATTATAAGTAGTGCGGTAAAATGTTTCTTGAGATACTTCATATTATTTGATTTTAAATTTTTGACCTTCAATAAAAATTGCCATTTCTAGTTTTTTTATACTAACTAAATTGTCTTTTCTAAATTTTATAATTCCTTTTGGTTTTTTAACCACAACTACTTCACTTTCGCCAGCAATTTCGATTTCTTTATTTCGAACAATCAAGGCAGTACTTTCATCAATACCAATTCCTATATGGTCTGGAAACTCAACTAGTGCAGAAAGTAATCGATTGTACCTACTTCTCTTCATAAAATGTTGATCGATAATTACATTTTTTATTAATCCTAAACCAACAGTGGTTTCAAGATTATCGTATCTTATATTGTCGAAAGTTTCAGAGTACTTAGTCTGTAATTTTTGATTTCCCGTAATCATGTGTTGGCACATTACTGCAGCGCCCGCACTTGTACCAGCAATTGTACTTCCGTTTTCATATGCTTTGTGAATCGCAGTGTAAACGGGAGTGTTTTTTACCACATCCATAAAGCGAGTTTGATCGCCGCCACTGATAAATATAAGTTTTGCATTTTGCAAAGAATCATTTAGAACCTTATTATTTACCATCGTTTTATCATAATTCATCATGATAATTGGATTTGGAGTCAGCTTTTCAAACTGAGATTTAAAATAGATAAAAGATTCAATAGGTTCTCCGCTTGACATGGGTAAAACGACAATATAATCTTGTGTTGTTAGCTCAGCTAAGTTAATTAACTGTGTCATCAGCGCATCAGATCGATCTCCGCCACCAATTATAAATAGCTTTCCTTTTGGATTTTGCGCTTGTGAGCTTGCGCAGAAAAGCAAAAGGAAAATTGTAATAACCCTTTTACAGTCGAGAATGGAATATGATAATTTTTTCATTACTTGGTTTTTGGGTTGGTTAATAGAATTATAATACTTTTTTAAAGTGACACATTTCGTTTAAAGGCACAACCTAATTCCATAATTGAATCTGTTTTTGCAATTCCAGGAATGTTATCAATCTTTTCATAGAGAATTTTACGCATGTGCTCATGGTTCTTAGCTATTATTTTTATGTACAAAGTGAAGGAACCTGTTATGAAATAACATTCTGTGATTTCTGGAATTTTTTTTAATTCTTCGATTATTCGCCCAGAATCTTGATCTTTATTTAAAGTTAATCCAGTAAATGAACCCCAATCGTAACCTACTTTTTTTTCGTCGATAACAGGCTTGATTCCTTTTAAAATTCCTTGTTCTGTCAATCTATTGATACGCTGATGCACCATTGTATTTGATATTTTCAAATTGGTTGCAATTGCGGAATAAGCCATTCTTCCGTCTTTTTCTAATTCTTTGATTATATTGATATCGAATTCGTCTAATAGATCCATATTTTATTAACTATTTTAAGCTTTAGCGTAGCTATAAATGTACATATAATATTTATTTTTGAGCACATCTTTAATTGAAATTAAATAATTTGAAATGACTTATTTAAAGCCTAATTAAAATAAATCCTTTTAAAATAATTCTATTTTAAAGTCAAAAAGTATAATTTCGTTGGCTTTTTAAAAAATAGTAGTAGTTTTGCATCTTATTACTTTAAATCACAAACAACATGACACACACAGACCAAAAACTTTCTTCAAAATCTGAAGCGTTGATAGCAAAAGAGAACCAACATGGTGCTCACAATTACCATCCTTTACCTGTAGTTTTAGAAAGAGGCGAGGGTGTATTTGTGTGGGATGTAGATGGTAAAAAATACTATGATTTCTTGTCAGCATACTCTGCGGTAAATCAAGGACACTGTCATCCAAAAATTGTAGGTGCGATGGTAAAGCAAGCGCAGACTTTAACATTGACTTCTCGTGCTTTTCATAACGATCAATTAGGACCATATGAAGAGTATGTGACTGACTACTTTAACTTTGATAAAGTTTTACCAATGAATACTGGTGCTGAAGCAGTGGAAACAGCATTAAAGATTTGTAGAAAATGGGCTTACGAAGTAAAAGGAATTCCTGAAAATCAGGCGCAAATTATTGTTTGTGAAAATAATTTCCATGGTAGAACAACGACTATTATTTCATTTTCGAATGACGAAAGTGCTCGTAAAAACTTTGGACCATTTACGGCTGGTTTTATCAAAATTCCTTATGATGATGTCGATGCATTAGCAGAAGTATTGAAAAATTCAAAAAATATAGCAGGCTTTTTAGTAGAGCCTATTCAAGGTGAAGCGGGCGTTTACGTTCCTGCTGAAGGATATTTAGCTAAAGCCAAAGCATTATGTGAAGAGCATAACGTTTTATTTATTGCTGACGAAGTACAAACAGGAATCGCTCGTACAGGAAGATTATTGGCAACTTGTGGAAATTGCGATTGTAATAACGGTTGCGAAAATAAACCAGAAGTAAAACCAGATATCCTAATTTTAGGAAAAGCAATTTCTGGCGGTGTTTATCCAGTTTCTGCAGTTTTAGCAAACAATGCTATTATGAATGTTATAAAACCGGGTCAACACGGATCTACTTTTGGAGGAAACCCAGTTGCTGCAGCGGTTGCAATTGCAGCTCTTGAGGTAGTAAAAGAAGAAAATTTAGCTAAAAATGCGCAGCATTTAGGAGAAGTTTTGAGAAAAGGATTAAATGAAATTGCTTCTAGAAATTCTCTAATTACACTTGTAAGAGGGAAAGGGCTTTTAAACGCAATTGTTGTAAACTGCGATGAGGAATCAGATTTAGCTTGGAATATTTGCATGAAATTTAGTGAATACGGATTATTGGCTAAGCCAACGCATGGTAATAAAATTAGATTTGCACCTCCATTAGTAATTACTGAGGAGCAAATTAACGAATGTCTAGCTATTATCGAAAGAGCGCTTAACGATTTTAAATAATTTAAAAGCGAGGAATGAATAAAGTTATAAAATTAATAAAAAACCGGTCAGATATTGGTGCTGGAACGCGAGGTTCTGATTTGGGAATTGATGCGATCGAAGTTGCAGCAATAAATCAGAATAGTAATTACTTTAACAGTTTTGAATTTGAAGATGTAAAAACACATAACGAATCCATTTATAATAGAAATAAAAGTTCTTTTGCTAAAAGGATCGAGCATGTTTTAGAACAATGTACGAGAGTTAGTTCATCGGTTAAAGAAAATCTAGAGTCCAATTATTTTCCTATTGTTTTGTCTGGGGATCACTCTTCTGCTTTAGGGACCATAAGCGGAATTAAAGCTGCTTATCCTGATAAAAATATAGGTATTTTTTGGATTGATGCCCACGCAGATTTACATTCGCCATATACATCGCCATCTGGAAATATTCATGGTATGCCAATTGCAGCAGCGCTGGCAGAGGATAATTTAAGCTCTAGAAATACCAATGACGTAACTTCGGAAACGAAGCAACATTGGGACAATATGAAAAATATTGGTCTTAAAGGCCCAAAAATTAGACCAGAAAATTTAATCTATTTTGGTGTTCGAGATACTGAAGAAGAGGAGGACAGGCAAATTGAAAAACTGCAAATTAAAAATTATAGAGTCGAGGAAGTACGTTATAGAGGTTTGAAAAAATGTGTTGATGAAGCATTAGCTCAACTTTCACATTGTGGAATTATTTATATCTCTTTTGATGTTGACTCGATGGACTGCGACACAATTTCTTATGGGACAGGTACACCAGTTCCTAAGGGATTTGATCAATATGAGATTATAGCCATTATCAACCAAATTATTGAAAATAAGAAAGTTGTCTGTATAGAATTTGTAGAAGTGAATCCGCTTTTAGATACAAAAGGAAACAAGATGGCTGAAACTGCTTTTGAAGTATTGGAAGCAATTACTGTTACATTACAGTCAATAGAGAACTAATTATCTGTTTTTAAAAAGTTAGTTTTTCTTCATAAATAACCCCTTAACTCCACTATGAAATCAAAATTTGATTAGTGTTTTTAAGGGGTATTTTATTTAATTAGCTACTATTTTAAATAATTTTTTTGCTAAAATAATACTATTTAGTAACCTGGATTTTGAACTAATTTTTTGTTTACGTCCATTTCTCTTAATGGAATAGGTAGCACTAGATTATTTGCGTCATAAGCCAACGATCCTATATTTTGCTTTAATCTTTTAGCATCAAACAAAGCAAAACCTTCAAATGATAATTCTCTTTTTCTTTCCATTAGAATTGTTGCTAAAGTAACACTACCAAATAATGAAGCGCCTGATCTTACACGCAACATATTAACATCATCTACTGGTGAAAGACCAACTTGAGTAGCTCCTCTAAAATTAGATTCTGCACGAATTAAATACATTTCGGCTAAGCGTAAAAATGGGATGTTTCCATACTGATTCTTCCACTTGGTCGTACATATATTATCTGCTTCGTAAAAGAAATTATTTCTTTGGTCATCAGCATCGTCATAAATGTCGAAATGTTGATCTTCAATACTAATATCAGGATTTCCAGAACGTCCTCCAAAATCAGCACCTGCCCAAAAAACATTGAAGTCATTAGAACTTGCATCTTGGCTGCTAACTTGCCAAGCTAACAAATCTTCGGTTGAATTTTCTGAATTATTAAAAGTCTTTGCGTAAGTACTTGCTAACGATGCACCGCTATTATTAATGACAAAATTAGCCATTGCTAGTGCATTAACATAATCGCCTTTTTGCAAATAAACTCTAGCAAGTAAAGCTGCTGCACTGTATTTTGTTGCATAAACACCATTTGAAGCTGGTAACAGTGTATAAGCATCTTTTAGGTCAATTATTACTTGCTTGTAAACTTCTTCTACAGTATTTCGCGCTGGAAAAGTGATTTTTGTAGGATCTAAATTTGGTTCTAAAATTATAGGAATACCAAGCTGATTATTTACTGCTCCAGCAACGAAAGGCTTAGCAAATAGACGAGCTAAATCAAAATAAACTAGTCCTCTAAGAAACTGCGCTTCCCCTTTAGCTTGATTTTTGTCGTTTGCATCTGTAAAAACAGCTAGGTTGTCTAGCACAATATTAGTCTGATTACTAATCTTGTAAGCTCTCAACCATAAGCTTTCGACAAAACTATTGTCTGTTAATATTTCTTTCTCATCGTATTGGTTAGGTTGAACGTATGTCCCATCCCAATAAAGATCTCCGTCGTTTGCAATTAATTCAGATACTAGAGCAATTCCGCCACCGTATAATGCACTTGATCGCGCATCGCCATAAGCATTGTTTAATATTTTCTGCAGGTTTGAAGGTGTACTAATTGCGATCTCCGTTGGAATCGATTGTTCCGGTTTAATTGTTAAGTTGTCGTCACACGCAGCAAAAGACAGCATTACAACCGCTGCTATAATTATTCTATAGTTATATATTTTCATATCTGATTTTATTAAAGGTCAATGTTTAATCCAATAATTATCGTTTTTGCAGGAGGTGCTGAATAAAATGCGATTCCTTTTTGAATATTTGAATCTCCATTATTGTCGTATGATGATTCTGGATCGTATCCTTGATAATTTGTAAAGGTTAATAAATTCAATCCCGTCATATAAATGCGAAGTCTATCTACAGATATTTTTTGAGTAACTGTTTTAGGCAATGTATATCCAAATGATAGATTTCTCAAACGAACAAAATCAGTTTTTTCTAAATAACGAGTAGAAGCTTGCTCACCATTACTGCGACCCCATCTTGCCTGCGGAACGCTTGTGATATCTCCTGGTTTTTGCCATCTGTTCATTTGATCTGACGTTTGGTTGTCTTTATATCTAGCATTACTAGATTGAAATTTTCCAGCTTCATTGTATATAGACGCTCCCCATTCTCCTTGGACGGTAAAGGAAAAATCAAAATTATTAAATGCTACAGTATTGGTCATTCCAGCCATTAATGTTGGATAAGGATTTCCGGCAATAATTCTTTGTGCATCACTATACGTTTTTGTTGTTGCTTTGTCTAAAGTTCCGTCGGCAAGTAAAGTGTTTTTGTAAAATAACGCATTCCCATTTGCTGGATCAACTCCTGCATATTCTACTACGTAAAAGGAAGAAATAGTTTCACCAACTCTTACTATATTTTGTCCTGCAACAATATCGCCACCGGGCAATTCTGTTACTTTATTATCTAATGTCGCTAGATTTAATGAGGTTTTCCAACTCAATTTATCATTTTTGAAATTTGTAGTATTTAGTACAAATTCAAAACCTTTGTTAGTCAATGAGCCTACATTGCGAGTTAAAGAGCTCCATCCTGATGTACCAGGTAATGGTTCGTTTAATAAAAGATCATTTGTTTTTTTTACATAGTAATCAATTTCGCCGCTTACCCTATTATTTAAAAAACCAAAATCAATTCCTACGTCAACTTGGTTTGTTATTTCCCATTTTAAATCTTGGTTAACTAATTGAGAAGGATTTATCGCTGATTGCTTATTATAAGAGGATCCACTAAATAATCCTAAACTAGCAAAATTTCCAATTCCAGCATTTCCTGTTACTCCATAACTAGCTCTTAATTTTAATAAATTAATAGCACTACTTTCTTTTAAAAAATCTTCTTGTGATATGATCCAACCTACAGAAGCCGCGGGAAATATACCGTAACGATTTGAAGCTCCAAATCGAGAAGAACCATCATAACGTAAGCTTCCTTTTAAAAGATATTTATCCATAATAGAAACTGTTGCTCTTCCAAAATAAGAAAGGAAATTGTACTTGGTTCTACTAGAAGTTCCAGCTGTTATTTCAGATGCACTTTCCACCGTTTGTAAGTCGTCTGATGGAAAACCTGTACCAGCTACATATTGTCTTTTTCTTGCACTTTCTTCAAAACTCATTCCGCCTACTACTTCTAAATTGTAATTCTCATTGAATTTTGTAGAATACGTTAAATAATTATTGATACTGTATTTGTCAGATTGAATAGCATTTGCATCAGCATAACCATTAGTTGAAGCAGATTCAGTTAAACTACCAGCAAAATATTCCTCCGTTTGATTATTATTATCGTAACCTAATTCTGTTCTAAAACTTAGTTCCGGTATAATTTTAAATTCTGCATAAGAATTCATCAATGTTCTAAAAATATTGGCATCCCAATTTCCATTAAATTGCTGCATTAAGAAATTGTAGTACAAAGTTGTATCGTTATTTGGAGTTACACCATCGTTAAGATAGTCTGGCGCCAAGGGAGTCTGAGCTACGGCTTGTAGCGGTGTTGCAAAAGAATTATCAGATCCTATTCTTGTAATGTTTGTTTTGCTCAAACTAGTATTTAAACCTACTCTGAATTTATCAGAAACTTTATGGTCTAAATTTCCTCTATAGGAGTAACGATCTAAATTATTTCCTCTTACAATTCCTTCAGTATTATTATATCCACCAGAAAGAAAGAATAAAGTTTTACTATCTCCACCAGAAATTGAAAAGGTATGGTCTTGAACAGCTCCTTTAACTAATGCTAAATCTTGCCAGTCAGTATCAACTTCGCCCGTTCTCCAATCTTTTCCATTAGCATAACCATCAAAAACTCCGCCCGGCTCTGTCAACCACAAATCGGCAGCACCATATCGGTATGCAGAGGCTTCGGTAAATAATTCAGCATATTGTGCAGCGTTTAGCCAACTCACCTTGTGAGTTGCTTCGCTCCATCCTGCAGAAGTATTTAATGAAATTTTTGTCTTACCTGATTTTCCTTGTTTTGTAGTGATAAGTACAACCCCGTTAGTTCCTCTAGCGCCATATATAGCAGCAGATGAAGCATCTTTAAGAATTTCAACAGATTCAATGTCATTAGGATTTAAGGAAATTAATGGATTAATAGGTGCAGATGAACCACTTTCATTATCATTTATTAATGGCATACCGTCTAGAACGTATAAAGGCTCTTGAGAAGAGGAGATGCTGGAAACACCACGGACTCTCAATTTTACACCACCTTCTACTTTTCCATTGATTTGTGTGATTTGGACACCAGCTAATTTACCTACCATTGCATTTTGAAAATTGGAAACGGGTACGTTTTCCATGTCCTTAGCCGTTACACGAGCAATGTTATCCGTTAATTTTTTCTTGCTTTGTGTACCAAAACCTACGACAAATACAGTCTCAAGTTCATTGGACGAATCACTTAGCTTTATTAGCATGGACGGTGCAGCAGAAATTTCCGCAGTTTTCATACCCACAAAACTTACACTAAGAGTTTGGCCCTTTTTTGCGGTGATTACAAAATTACCATCAAAGTCAGCTTGAGCGCTCACTTTCGACTCCTTCACAACAATATTTGCACCCGGAATAGGAAGTCCACTCATATCAGTGACTTTACCTGAAAATCTACTTTCTTGGGCAAAAGTCAGTTGCACTAAAAGCACTGCTAAAATGCTCAAAAAATGTTTGAATTTAATTCTCATTTTTGGTTTATTTAAGATTAGTTACCTCAAATATCCAAATAAATTGTTAAATAAAAATAGTTTTAAGTTAAAATTGTTAAATAAATATGTTTTAGCCTATTTTTTTATTTAATAGTCAAATTTAGTTGATAAAACTGACATTCATTATTATGTTTTCTCTATTAGAACATTTAGTTCTCAAGACATTAAGCAATTAATAATAGTAATAATGAAAATTTAAATGGGGACAATCAATATTGTAATGAATTTTAAATTGCTTTGGCGTGAGTGTTGTAGAAAAACAAAAATAGTAGTGGAATTGGACTTTAGAAAATTGAGTGCAGACTGAAATTATGGATTAACATTTTTATGATTGTGCTAACTTTGAATTCTGCTAAAATATATGGAAATGAAAAGTTTAAATTATAGCTTGAAAAACTGCTAGTTAACTTCTAATTTGTAAAGCTTTTTCTTTAGCCAAAAAGCAACTTTTACCAATAGTATTAATGCAGGAACTTCAACTAGAGGACCAATCACTCCAGCAAATGCTTGACCACTATTAATTCCGAAAACTCCAATTGAAACAGCAATAGCGAGTTCGAAATTATTTCCTGAGGCAGTAAATGAAAGTGCGACTGCGTCTCTATAAGTAATGGTTAAAATTTAATGTCGTATTTTGTTCCAAAATTAGTCAGGACAAAATTTAATTTTTCTTTGAGGTTTTCGAATGATTTATAAGCA
>NZ_JBANDI010000029.1:0-41647 GCF_039123485.1 Flavobacterium sp. PL12 | reverse complement strand
GTCTCTAACTATGATTCAATATATTAATAAGTTCATATTTAACAGACCAATAAACAATATTAAAATACAAATCAATTAATTACACCCAACGGGTTTAATTAATATTTCTCCTCGTAATAAAATTGAGACCCTCCTAAAACAAAAAAAATGTCCTGGAAAACTGTTCCTACAATTCAAGCTGATTTGCTTCTTGCTAAAGAACTCCTTTATGACAGCTGTGGTTTTGAATGTTCATTACCTAAAAAGGAAAAAGAAAGCGCAGAATATGGAGCCTATTCATTCCAACTAAAAAATAAATCGATTGTATTTCGAGTTGCTAAAATTACTCCAACAAAAATTGGACAATTTGTAACTTTATGGAAGAGAAATGGTAAAGGACCAATTCAACCACTTGATTTCACAGATACAATTGATTTCATTGTGATTAGCGTTCGGAAAGAAAATTGTGTTGGACAATTTGTATTCCCTAAATCTGTGCTTTGTGAAAAAGGAATTATTTCGACAACTACTAAAGAAGGCAAAAGAGCGATTCGCGTTTATCCGCCTTGGGATGAAGCTATAAATAAACAAGCTCAAAAAACGCAAAAATGGCAACTGGATTATTTTTTAGAAATTCCAAGCGATGAAACAGTTAACATTGAAGATGCGAAAAGGCTTTACGATTTATACAACTGATTTTGGATTATCAATAAAATAACGCTCTTCAATTCTTTTGATATCTTTTATAGAATTTTTAGCCCAAACCAAACGTTTTTCTAAGATTTCTTGTTCGGATAAATGCCAATTAATGTTCGTTTTGCGTAATCGACTCGTTAAGTTTTGAATTATTATTGCGGCAGAAACTGAAATATTTAAACTCTCTGTAAAACCTACCATCGGGATTTTAAGAAAACCATCGGCACGTTCCAAAATTTCTTGTGATAAACCGTCTCTTTCTGTTCCAAAAAACAAGGCACTCGGTTTTGATATATCAAAATCATCCATCAAGCAATCTCCTTCGTGAGGAGTTGTTGCGATAATTTGGTAACCTTTGTTTTTTAAAGTATCTACGCAATTCGTAATACTATCGAATGTATTTATATCCACCCACTTTTGAGCACCCATTGCAATTTCCTTATCGATACTTTTTCCGTAACGTTGTTCGATTACATTTAATTCTTGTATTCCAAAAATCTCACAACTGCGCATAACCGCACTAGTGTTGTGCATTTGGAAAATATCTTCTACTGCAATTGTGAAATGCTTCGTTCTTGTTTCCAGTACTTTTAGAAACTTTTCTTTACGGTTATCAGTCAGAATGTTTTCAAGAAAATTCAAGTAATCGATGTCAATCATAAGGATTAATTTTTTGCAAAAATAGTAAAAAAGAGTAGCTTTATCACTTTGAAATTAGTTTCTACTACTATTAAAATCTTATTTTTGATTTGAAAATGATTTATCAATTTTTAACGAATTTGCGTGAGGGATAGAGGCGGCATCCTTTTCTGGACTTTTTAGGACAGAAAAGATAAAGCCGAAAGCCCGGTCGCTTTTGCGAACACGCCCAAAATAAAACAATATGAAAAAGAAATTAGTTGTCCTTACTGGAGCTGGAATTAGCGCTGAAAGTGGCGTGAAAACATTTCGTGATAGCGGTGGACTCTGGGAAGGGCATAACGTTATGGATGTAGCAACTCCTGAAGGTTGGAATAGAAATCCAGCTTTAGTTCTTGACTTTTATAACCAAAGAAGAAAACAGCTTAAAGAGGTAGAGCCAAACTTAGGACACTTGATTTTAGCTGAATTAGAAAAAGATTTTGACGTTTATATAATCACTCAAAATGTTGACGATTTACATGAACGCGCTGGAAGTACGAATGTTTTGCACCTACATGGGGAACTACTCAAAGTGCGAAGTATTGCAAATCCAAATTACATAATAGACTGGAAAGAGGATTTGAATTTTGGTGATTTCGATGAAGACAAAAATCAGTTACGACCGCATATTGTTTGGTTTGGAGAAGAAGTGCCAGCATTAGAGGAAGCAATTACTATTACAGAAACTGCCGATTTCTTAGCTGTAATCGGGACTTCGTTGCAAGTATATCCTGCGGCGGGAATAATCGATTATGCACCTCGTAAAACTCAACTATTTTATATTGATCCAAAGCCAATAAAGATTCCAAATCTTAGAAATGCTATAGAGGTAATTACAGAGGTGGCCTCGAAAGGAGTAGAAATCATGAGAAATAAGTTGCTTTCTTTTCTTTAAAAAATTAAAATGGACAAAAGCATGGTGTTAAACGGTTCAAATGTCAGAAATCGTAGGTATAATTTCTAATATCTGCTTATATTTGCGGCTTTCGAACAAACAACTAAACGATGACTACTTTAAACGAATTGAACGCTATATCGCCAATTGATGGCAGGTATAGAAATAGGACTATTTCACTTTCTCCATTTTTCTCTGAAGAAGCTTTAATTAAATACCGTGTACTGGTAGAAATTGAATATTTTATCGCTTTGTGCGAAACTCCTTTACCTCAACTAGCAAATGTAAATCCAGAGTTATTCGATAGTTTACGTAATATTTATAAAAACTTTTCTACGGAAGATGCACTTTGGATTAAAGAAACCGAAAAAGTGACAAATCATGACGTAAAAGCAGTTGAATATTTCATAAAAGACGCTTTTGAAAAACTAGGTTTATCAGAATATAAAGAGTTTATCCACTTTGGACTGACTTCTCAAGACATCAATAATACAGCAATTCCACTTTCAACAAAAGATGCTTTTGAAAAAGTGTATATGCCTTCTTTAATTACTTTGACTTCAAAATTAAAGGATTTAAGTATCGAATGGAAGGACATTCCAATGCTTGCTCGTACGCACGGACAACCCGCTTCACCTACTCGTTTAGGTAAAGAAATTGGAGTTTTTGTAGAGCGTCTAGAAGAGCAAATGCGTTTGTTGTTTAATATTCCGTTTGCAGCTAAATTTGGTGGCGCAACTGGAAACTACAATGCACATCATGTAGCGTATCCACAAATTGACTGGAGAAAATTTGGTGGTAAATTTGTTGAAGAAAACCTTGGTTTACACCACTCCTTCCCTACTACACAAATTGAGCATTACGATCACTTTGCAGCATTTTTTGATGCATTAAAAAGGATTAATAGCATCATTATCGATTTAGACAGAGATATTTGGACATATGTTTCAATGGAATATTTCAAACAAAAAATCAAAGCAGGAGAAATAGGATCTTCGGCAATGCCACATAAAGTTAACCCGATTGACTTTGAAAATTCAGAAGGAAATTTAGGGATTGCAAATGCTATTTTCGAACATTTATCTGCTAAATTACCTGTGTCAAGATTGCAGCGTGACTTGACCGATAGTACGGTTTTAAGAAATATTGGAGTTCCAATAGGACATACTTTAATTGCATTTGAAGCAACTTTGAAAGGATTGAACAAATTGCTATTGAACGAGCCTAAATTCCACGAAGATTTAGAGAAGAACTGGGCTGTTGTTGCTGAAGCAATTCAAACAATATTGCGCAGAGAAGCGTATCCAAATCCTTATGAAGCTTTGAAAGGACTGACTCGCACAAATGAGGCGATTGATAAAAAAGCAATTCATGGTTTCATTGCAACACTTGATGTTTCAGATGAAATAAAAGCAGAACTAATGCAAATTACTCCTAGCAATTTCTTGGGAATATAAATACTACATTTTATCTTTAAAATAATCAATTCCCATTAAAAAGAACGAAACACTTCTTTTTAATGGGAATTTTTCATTTTTATCATTCGAAAAGTACTCGTTTTAACAAAATTTACTGTTTATAAAAAAATATTTTATATATCTTACCAAAATACAGAAAATCTTTAAAAAACGACTAAACGCCAATGAATACCGCAGAAACAGTAGCAAATGTATCGCTACACTTAGAACCTTTAATCAGTGATTTAGGATTAATATTAATGACAGCTGCAGTTGCAGTTTTATTATTTAAAAAGATAAAACAGCCACTTGTCTTAGGTTACTTGATAGCTGGTTTTTTAGCTGGAAATCACTTCGATTTTTTTCCTTCTGTAAAAGATTTAAAAAGTGTAGAAGTTTGGGCTGAAATAGGAGTGATATTTTTACTTTTTAGCTTAGGACTCGAATTTAGCTTTAAGAAACTAATGAAGGTTGGCGGATCTGCATCAATTACCGCCGTCACGCAAATAATCGCAATGATCGCAATAGGTTATATGGTTGGACAATGGATAGGCTGGAAACCCATGGATAGTGTATTTCTAGGAGTTATTCTTTCGGTTTCATCCACGACAATTATCCTCAAAACTTTTGAAGAACTCGGTGTAAAAACACAAAAATTTGCTGGAATCGTTATCGGATCATTGATTGTACAAGATATCGTGGCCATTTTAATGATGGTTTTACTTTCAACTATTGCAGTGAGTCAGCAGTTTTCAGGCGCTGAATTATTTATGTCTGTTTTGAAATTAATTTTCTTCTTAACAATTTGGTTTGTAGGAGGAATTTTCTTCATTCCCACATTATTGAAAAAAGCAAAGAACATATTAACAGATGAAATGCTATTAATAGTTTCACTAGCTCTATGTCTAATGATGGTTATTCTAGCGGCTAATGTTGGTTTTTCTCCTGCTTTAGGTGCGTTTATTATGGGTTCTATTATCGCAGAGACAACCCAAGCGGAACATATTGAACATTTAGTAAAGCCTGTTAAAGATCTTTTTGGAGCTGTATTTTTCGTATCTGTTGGAATGTTAATCAACCCAGATACTTTGTATGAATACGCGTTTCCAGTTGCTATATTGACATTTGTTGTAATTATTGGACAATCTATAAGTTCAACAATTGGTGCTTTGCTTTCTGGACTACCACTCAAGCAATCCGTGCAAACAGGAATGAGTTTATCGCAAATAGGGGAATTCTCTTTTATTATTGCTACGCTTGGAATGTCTCTGAATGTAACTAGTGATTTTTTATATCCTATTGTAGTGGCGGTATCAGCAGTGACAACCTTCACCACTCCCTTTATGATTAAATTATCAACTCCGTTTTCTGAATTTATCGAAAGAAAATTACCAAGAAGATGGATTAAAAGAATTGAACGTTACAGTGCCAATGCGCAATCGATAAAGTTAGTGACGAACTGGCAAATTGTGGTTCGCGCTTTCTTAACTCAGGTTATTATACATTCGGTTATTATTGTAGCAATGATATTGCTTTCTTCAAAGTACATTCTGCCACTTGTGGAAGATTCTAAGTTTGCAAACGTATTTGGTGTGCTTATCACTTTAGTTATAATTTCTCCATTTCTATGGGCACTGTCATTACGACGTGTTGCAGTAAAAGAAGTTGCTATTCTTAGGGAAGAGCGCAGGTATCGTGGACCCATTTTGATCATGGTTTTATTGCGAATGGTCTTAGCATTATTTTACATTGGATTGTTACTAAATGTATTTTTCTCTCCAGTTATTGCATTGGTAGCTTTAATATTGGTAGTTCTTGGATACTTTATTTTCCCTAAAAAATTAAATGCACATTACCATAAAATTGAAGATCACTTCCTGAAAAATTTGAATGCCAGAGAAATTAAAAAAGCAATAAGAAGTAGAAGTGAATTAACACCTTGGGACGGACACATGTCTACATTTGAAATTGCAGCTACATCAAACGTCGTTGGTAAAACACTTGAAGAACTGCGTATCAGAGAACAATTAGGTATAAACATCGCTTTCATTAAGCGCGGTGAATTCACTATAAATATTCCTAATAAAAATGAGCGATTATTTCCTAAAGATGAAATATGTATCATTGGTACAGATGAACAAGTGAATGAATTTAAAGCTTATTTGCATCATAACGAAATAGAACTTCCAGAAATTATAGAAACAGATATCGTTTTAAAACAATTAGAAATACAAGACGAAGAATTCATTGGTTCCACTATTAGAGAATCACAATTGCGCGAAAAAACAAATGCGCTAATAGTTGGAATAGAGAGAAGTGGAAAACGAATTCTAAATCCAGAATCCTCAATGATATTAATGAAAAATGATATACTTTGGGTTGTTGGAAGTAAAAAATTAATAAGGACTTTTTTCAAGAATTAATCTCGTTTAAAATCAATTTTTAATCCTGCTTAATTATTTTTTAATTAAGCAGGATTTTATAATTTTAAATTTAAGAATTAATCAATATTTTATATCTTTCAGCAAATGAAATATTCTCAAAAACATTGTCTTTCAAACAATTGTACAAAATACTGGATTTAAAAGGTTTTTTAAAAATAAAATTTAATGTCAAAGAATAAAATCTTAATCTTGTTTTCTCATCCTCTATTCGAAAAATCACATGCGAATAAAGCTCTAGTGGATAATATTCCGCAATCTGACCACATCACCTTTCATGATTTATATGAAGAATATCCTGATTTTGATATTGATGTTAAAAGAGAGCAATTATTGTTGAGTCAGCACGATATTATTATTTGGCACCATCCAATGTATTGGTATAGCTGTCCGCCACTGATGAAACAATGGATTGATATGGTCTTAGAGCACAATTGGGCGTACGGAAAAAAGGGAAAAGCATTACTTGACAAAATTATATTCCAAGTTTTAACCACCGGCGGTGACAAAGAAAATTATTGCGAAACAGGAAGTGATCGCTACAGCATTCTCGAATTATTAGAACCCTTTAATCAAACTGCAAAAGTATGTAATATGATTTATTTGCCTCCTTTTGTAGTGCATGGAACACACAACATGACAGAAAAAGATTATGCGAAAAATGGTTTAGTTTATGGCTACTTTTTAGACTATCTACAAAACACCAATTTGGATACAAATGAAATCTTGCAACATAACTATTTGAACGAATGGTTTGCCACAATACAAGTTTAATATGGAAACTGATTTTTTATTACAAGCAATTATTTATTTAGCAGCAGCTGTAATTTGCGTTCCTATTGCAAAGAAGTTGGGCTTGAGTTCTATTTTGGGTTATCTTATTGCTGGAATTGTTATCGGTCCTTACGTCCTTGGATTTATTGGTCAAGAAGGTCAAGATATAATGCACTTTGCTGAATTTGGCGTTGTAATGATGCTTTTCCTTATTGGTTTAGAACTAGAACCGAGGAAGTTTTGGAAAATGCGAAAATTCATTGTCGGTATGGGTTCTGCTCAATTGATAGGAACTACCGTCATTCTTTTTTTAGGCTTTCTTTTATTTATGGATTGGAGTTGGAAAACAGGATTAGCAATCTCATTGGCTTTAGCTTTATCATCCACTGCAATCGTTCTGCAAACTCTTAAAGAAAAAGGATTATTAAACACTTCGCTCGGGCGCTCCTCTTTTGCTGTTTTACTTTTCCAAGATATAGCTGTGATTCCTATTTTAGCTTTTTTACCTCTTTTATCTTCGGTAAATATAGATGCGGTTAGTGATGGCCCACAATCTTTAATTGCTGGATTTCCTAGTTGGTTACAAACCTTAATTGTACTCGGAATTATCTCAACTATATACTTTGCTGGTCGCTACGTATTCGTTCCTTTATTACATATTATCGCAAAAACGAGATTGCAGGAATTATTTACTGCCTCTGCTTTATTGTTAGTCGTGGGTGTTTCTTATTCTATGCAATTAGTAGGTTTAAGTCCCGCTCTTGGTGCTTTTATGGCTGGAGTCGTTTTAGCAAACTCGGAATTCCGTCATGAGCTAGAAGGAGATATTGCTCCATTTAAAGGGTTGCTTTTAGGACTCTTTTTTCTTGGTGTTGGTGCATCAATAAACTTTAAATTGATCATCGAAAACCCGCTATTCATATTTGTTTTTGGAGCGATCTTAACTTTAGTTAAATTCTTAGTATTATTTTTCATTAGCAGATTCAATAAAAAAAGAGTAGACCAGAATTTTCTATTCGCGTTTGGTTTAAGTCAGGCTGGAGAATTTGGATTTGTAATCATGAGTTTCTGTATGCAACTCAACATAATTCCGAATGTTTTGGCAAACCAAGTTATGGCTGTAATTGCGATGAGTATGGTTGCTACGCCTTTTTTACTGCTTATCAATGAAAGATTAATTTATCCATTTACTAGAGCGAAAGAAAAAGTCAACGAACCCAAAAAAGAAAATGATTTTATCGACGAGCCTACTCCTGTTATTATTGCAGGTTTTGGTCACTTTGGTAGCACCGTGGGACGTTTACTAAAAGCAAATAAAGTAAAGTTAACCATTTTAGATTATGACTCTGAACGGATTGATTTACTTCGAAAAATGGGATTCAAAGTATATTACGGCGATGCAACTAGACTAGAATTACTTAAAGCTGCGGGTTGCGAAAATGCAAAACTCTTTATTGCTGCTATTGACAATCCATCAGTGAATTTACAAGTAATTGAAACTTTAAAAAAACACTTTCCTCATTTGAAAATTCTAACTCGAGCGCGTAATCGAAATGATGCGTATGAACTAATTGATCACAAAGTCAAACATATCTACAGAGAAACTTTATTTAGTGCCGTAAATATGGGTGTTGATGCTTTGGTTGCTTTGGGTCATCGTAAATATTCAGCAACGAGACAAGGTCAGCAATTTATAAAATATGACGAAATTACAACGCGGAAGTTGGCTGAAAAGCGTCATGATAAAATGGCTTATATGATCACTATAAAAGAAGAGGTTGAACTGCAAGAAGAATTATTAAAAACCGATATCTATTCGCAAATTGCTGCAACTAATCATAGTTGGGACAGTGAGCATTTAAAGAATAATTTAGCAGATAATAATGAGTAAGGACTACCGTATTTAAAAAATAAAAAAGCATAATTAAAATCCTCGAGGAAATTAATTATGCTTTTTTATTAATTATTTGAAGAAACTATTTTACTGGAATATTAGCTAAAATTTCCAGAACGAATTTCCAGAATTTCTGAGAAGAAGAAATACTAGCTCTTTCATCTGGTGAATGCGCACCGTGAATAGTTGGTCCAAAAGAAATCATATCCATATCAGGATAATTAGTTCCTAAAATTCCACATTCTAATCCAGCGTGACACGCCACTACTTTTGGTTTCTCACCATTTTGTTTTTCATAAATTGGAACCAATAAATCTAGAATTTCTGATTCTGAATTTGGAGTCCATCCTGGATAAGATCCTGAAAACTCTACTTCACAGCCCATCAATTCAAATGCAGAACGCAAAGCGTTAGCCATATCAAATTTAGAAGTTTCAACAGAAGAACGAGTTAAGCATTGAACTGTAAGTTGTCCTTTGCCTAAAATTACTTTTGCAATGTTATTAGAAGTTTCTACTAGATTATCAAAATCAGCGCTCATTCTATAAACTCCATTATGAGCGGTGTACATGGCTCTTACAAAGTAAAATTGCGCAATAGATGGCATCACTTTAGCGGGAGCTACATCCATTTTTTCAAAAACTACTTCTAAATTTGGCTCCGTAGTACTGAATTCCGTTTTAATCTCGTTTACGATTTGTTGCATATCAAAAACGAAAGCTTCATCATAAACACCCGCAATAATGACTTTAGCCGTGCTTTCTCTCGGAATAGCATTACGCAAACTTCCACCAATAATCTCTGAAATTTGCAGTCCAAAATTATCAAAACCATCAAATAATAAACGGTTCATAATTTTATTAGCGTTACCTAGACCTTTGTGAATGTCCATTCCTGAATGTCCACCATTTAGTCCTTTTACAGTAATCTTATATCCTACAGAACCTTCAGGAGTTTCATCTTCATCATATTCTGCAGTTGCTGTTACATCAATTCCACCAGCACAACCGATATCGATTTCATCATCTTCTTCAGTATCCATATTCAAAAGAATTTCTCCTTGAAGGACACCACCTTTAAGATTCAACGCTCCAGTCATTCCAGTTTCCTCGTCAATAGTAAACAAAGCCTCTATTGCAGGATGCGGAATATCAGTACTTTCTAAAATTGCCATTATCGCAGCGACTCCAAGACCGTTATCAGCACCTAGCGTAGTTCCTCTTGCGCGAACCCAATCCCCATCAACATACATATCAATTCCTTGGGTATCAAAATCAAAAACGGTATCCGAGTTTTTTTGATGTACCATGTCTAAATGTCCTTGAAGCACAATTGCTTTGCGGTTTTCCATTCCTGCCGTTGCCGGTTTACGAATAATTACATTACGGATTTCATCTTCAAAAGTTTCTAATCCAAGGCTTTCGCCAAAATTTTTCATAAACTCAATTACACGATCTTCTTTTTTAGAAGGACGAGGAACAGCATTCAAATCAGCAAACTTATTCCAAAGTGCTTTTGGCTCTAGATTTCTTATTTCTTGACTCATTTATTTTTGTTTCAGGTTTAACATTTTAAGAATCCAAAGTTACAAAGTTTAAATTCTTTTTCAGTACTAATTGATATTGTAATTATATTTACATTTCGAAAAAACATATCGTGAAACGCAAATACATTCTTCCCTTCTTTTTATTGATCCAAATAATATTCCTGAAAATTGTTCCTTACTTTCCCGAAGTTGTGGAACAGTATTACAGTAATGGCCTCTATCCAATAATTTCTAAAGTTGAGCGAATTATTTTAGGGAGTATTCTATTTTCTGTTGGGGACATACTGTATTTTGTTTTGATTGTATTAGGAATCAAATGGGGTATTGAAAAGCGAAAAACTTGGAAATTAGAATGGCAAAACAATATTCTGGCAATTTTAAGCTTCATGTCCGTGTTCTATTTTTGTTTTCATTTGCTGTGGGGTTTGAATTACTACCGCGAACCGCTTTTTGAAAAAATGAATGTCGAACGCGATTATTCTAATGCCGACCTTTTGGCTTTCACCAAAAAGATAATCGCTAAAACAAATGCTGTTCACATTCAGATAACAAAAAATGATAGTTTGAAAGTAGTAGTTCCTTATTCACAAGAACAGGTTTTTAAGATGAGTTTGAATGGATATAAAACTTTATCTAATCAATACTCTTTCTTCAATTATCAAAGACCTAGTATCAAGAAGTCCTTATTCAGTTTACCACTCACCTATATGGGTTTTGGTGGATATTTAAATCCTTTTACAAATGAAGCCCAAGTCAATTACCTCGGACCCATGTATAGTTTTCCAATGACAACCACGCACGAAATGGCACACCAAATAGGGTTTGCCAGCGAAAGTGAATGTAATTTTATAGGATTTCTAGCAGCTGTAAAAAATGAAGATTATTACATTCAATATTCTGGTTACAGTATGGCTTTGCGTTATTGTTTAGGAAACTGGTACTCAAGAGATGAAAAAGTATATGACGAATTATTAAAAACTGTTCATCCAGGAATTTTACAAAATTACCGAGAAAGCGAGCTTTTCTGGAAACAGTATGACACTATTATTGACAAAGGTTTTCATGCTTTTTATGATCAATTCTTGAAGGTAAATCAGCAGCAAGATGGATTAGAGAGCTACAGTAAATATGTGAATTTGCTGGTGAATTTTTATAAGGAAAGAGAGTTTTGATATTTGATTTTTGATTGTAGATTAACGATTTTTGACTTTTGATTTTGGAGCAATTAATAACAAGGTAGACTTTATTTAAATTCCATTCAAAGACTTATTACTAGTTACTAATTACTCTTAACTCACTCCCTCAAAAAATCATACTTTTTATATCTCATCGCTTATAAAAGTCGTAAAACTTTTCTTTTTATATGGTCTAATGATCAATCGGCCTTCACGGTCGAAGCGAATGTAATTGTAAACCCAGTTCAGGAAAACTACTGCTTTATTTTTGAATCCAATTAGTGAAAATAAGTGAACAAACATCCAGACAAACCACGCAAACACACCGCTAAAATTGTAGTTAGGTAAATCAACTACGGCTTTATTCCTACCAATTGTCGCCATTGAACCTTTATCTTTATATTCGAAAGCCTTCATAGGTTTATTTTGAAGTAATCGCGCTAAGTTTTCTCCTAGTAACTTCCCTTGTTGTAAAGCGGGTTGCGCCATCATAGGATGTCCTTGTGGATACAATTCTGACTCCATTGAAGCAATGTCGCCTAAAGCAAAGATATCGCTATAACCTACCACTTGATTGAACTCGTTTACGCGAATACGCTCTACTTTTTCAACTAATGATTTACTATCTAATCCTGCCACTATTGCGCCTTGTACTCCCGCAGTCCAAATTACGGTTGCAGTTTCAAAAGTTAAATCGGAATTTGTCGTTATGGTACGACCGTCGTAATTAGTGACACGAACATTTTTCCAAATTTTCACTCCCAAGTTTTCTAAAAACTTCTCCGCTGCTGCTGAGGATTTCTCACTCATCGTGTTTAGTATTCTGTCTCCACTTTGAATCAGATTAATTTGCATTTTGGCAATATCGAGATCAGGATAATCTTTTTGAAGAATCGCTTTTTTCATTTCTGCCAAAGCACCTGATAGCTCTACTCCTGTTGGTCCACCACCAACGAGGACAAAATTGATCAAACTGTTTTGCTCCGCTACATCTTTAGTTAAAACAGCTTGTTCGAAATTCTCTAATATCAGACTTCGAATGTTTAGTGATTGCGGTATGGTTTTCATAGCCATACTGTTTCGTTCTATTTCTTTGTTACCAAAATAATTAGTCTTCGAACCCGTCGCAATTACTAAATAATCATAACTCAACTCTCCAATTTCGGCGATTACTTTTTTATTGACCGTATCGATTTCTTCAACATTCGTTAGTCTGAAATAAAAATCATCATATTCTTGAATCACTTTCCGAATTGGATATGCAATCGAACCTGCTTCTAGTCCTCCCGTCGCAACTTGGTACATTAAAGGTTGGAAATTATGATAATTGTGCTTGTCTAAAAGAACGACTTGTACTTTTTTAGTTTTTAGTTTTTTAGCTAATGCAATTCCTGCGAAGCCGCCGCCAATAATAACTACTCTAGGTAATGTTGAATGTGGGATATTCATATAGATTCTTGATGCTGAAATTAAGATTTGCTAATATACGACGTAATATCCTCTCCCCCAACCTCTCTTCAAAGTACAGAGGAGCCGAGTATTGAAAAAAATTGAGGAATGATTAAATTGAAAATATTTTTGATTGATGATTAACGTGCCGAAGTTTCGGGATTGATTGTAGATTGAAAACCAAGTGTTAAACGCTAATGACTTTTTAACTAAATTGACTTTGTCACAAGAGTGTAATGAAAATCATACGTGGTCAATTAGCCCTGATTGTAGCGACATCCCTTGATGATTGTGTGCGTAGCGACACAATTAACAAGGATACAGCGCAAAGCAGGACAAAATAACTTTTTGAATTAATATGTATGTGCTCCTAAAAAAAAGCCGCTACTTTGTAACAAAATCCATCAATGGATTACTAACGTATATATGAGTGAAAATTTAGAACATTCTTTTGTCAAGCAGCTGCGTGAAAATCAGAATATAATCCACAAGATTTGTAGGTTATATACTAATGACGACGATGCCCACAAGGATTTGTTCCAAGAAATCACGATTCAGTTGTGGAAAGCATTCCCGAAGTTTAGAGGTGATAGTAAATTCTCCACTTGGGCTTATCGAGTAGCACTGAATACCGCAATTACGCTGTACAGAAAAACAAAGCGCTCCATAAATACAGTAGAATTTGAAGGAAGGCAGCATTTCCTGAATGATGTCGAATATGATTATGAAGAAGAAGAACAATTGAAATTGATGTACAAGGCCGTTTACCAACTAAACGACATTGAGAAAGCGTTGATATTTATGTATCTTGAAGATAAGGATTATCATGAAATATCAGAAACACTAGGGATTAGCGAAGTTAATGCTCGTGTAAAAATGAATAGGATAAAAGGGAAATTAAAAAAAATATTAAATCCATTAGGAATATGAAAGAGCTGGATTTATTAAAAAAGGATTGGCAAAAGATTGATAATTCTTTTGCGCAAGTATCGGAAAATGACATTTATAAAATGATTCATAAAAGATCATCTTCCATTGTGAAGTGGATTTTTATAATTAGTATTTTAGAATTTATAGTATTGAATTCGTTAAGTTATTTAATGCCAACTGAAAAAACGAGTGAATCACCAATAGTTGAGATACTAATTAGCTTTTTAGATTATTTAAGCTATGGAGTGGCATTATTTTTTATGTATTTATTTTATAGAAATTACCGTTCTATTACTGTTACTTCGAATACAAAAAAGTTGATGGAATGCATATTAAATACTAGGAAAACTGTGCGCTATTACATTATTTTCAATCTAATGCTAGTTTTTGTTGTTTCAGTAATAGTATTCTTTAATGAATTCCAAAATGAAGCTGCAAATAGTCCGGGTGGAAAAATGGTTTTAATTTGTGTTCTTATGTTGTTTTTCATTGCATTTTTAATTGGCGCTGTATGGCTTTTTTATCAATTAATTTATGGAATACTTCTAAAAAAACTAAATAGAAACTACATCGAATTAAGAAAAATTGACTTGTAAAATTGATAGTTTTGCAGTTATCAAGAAATACTATTTTTAAATTTTTTATCAGTTAATATCGTTAAAAGAGTGAACTACTACCTTATTAACAGATCATTTTTAAAATACTTCGTTATTTTGTAAAGTTTAGACTAACAAACATCAGCTATTTATTGCTTGTCTTTTCCTAATAATCTATCTTTGCATTCATAAAATTTTAAAAAATGATTAAGATTACTTTACCCGATGGGTCAATTAGAGAGTATGCTTCTGACGTAACTCCGATGGATGTTGCAAAAAGCATTAGTGAAGGATTTGCTAGAAATGTAATTTCAGCTTCTTTTAATGGTACAACTATTGAAACCTCTACTCCATTGACAACGGACGGAAATCTTACATTATTTACTTGGAACGACGAGAATGGTAAGAAAGCTTTTTGGCATTCTACTTCGCACGTTATGGCGCAAGTTTTAGAAGAAATGTATCCAGGAATTAAATTAACTCTTGGGCCAGCAATCTCTAATGGATTTTACTATGATGTAGATTTTGAAGATCATAAAATCACAGATGCTGATTTCAAAAAAATTGAAGACCGCGTTCTTGAAATTTCACGAGGAAAACATGAGTTTAAATTACGCCCTGTAACTAAAGCAGAAGCTTTAGAATTATACAAAGACAACGTTTATAAAACAGAATTAATCACAAATCTTGAGGACGGAACAATTACATTCTGCGATCATGATACTTTTACTGATTTATGTCGTGGTGGTCATATTCCAAACACTGGGATTATCAAAGCGATGAAAATAATGAGTGTTGCTGGTGCATACTGGCGTGGTGATGAGAAAAATAAGCAATTGACTCGTGTTTATGGAACATCATTCCCTAAACAAAAAGATCTGACAGAATACTTAGCGTTACTTGAAGAAGCAAAACGTCGAGATCATAGAAAATTAGGTAAAGAACTTGAATTATTTGCTTTTTCAGCAAAAGTTGGTCAAGGTTTACCTTTATGGTTACCAAAAGGAGCTGCATTGAGAGAGCGTTTAGAGCAATTCTTGAAAAAAGCACAGAAAAAAGCAGGTTACGAGCAAGTGGTTACTCCACATATTGGTCAGAAAGAATTATATGTAACTTCCGGTCACTATGCAAAATACGGAGCTGATAGTTTTCAACCAATAACAACTCCGCATGAAGGTGAAGAGTTTTTATTAAAACCGATGAACTGTCCGCATCACTGCGAAATCTATAATGTAAGACCATGGTCCTACAAAGATTTACCAAAGCGTTATGCTGAGTTTGGAACTGTTTATAGGTACGAACAAAGTGGTGAATTACATGGTTTAACCCGTGTACGTGGTTTTACTCAAGACGATGCACATATTTTTTGTACGCCTGATCAATTAGACGAGGAATTTAAAAAAGTAATTGACTTGGTACTTTATGTATTTGGTTCTTTAGGTTTCGAAAATTTCACAGCTCAGATATCATTGAGAGACAAAGAAAATAGAGAAAAATATATTGGTACTGATGAGAATTGGGAAAAAGCAGAGAATGCGATCATAAGCGCTGCAGCCGATAAAGGATTGAATACAGTTATTGAATATGGCGAAGCTGCTTTCTATGGTCCAAAACTGGATTTCATGGTAAAAGATGCTTTAGGTAGACAATGGCAATTAGGGACAATTCAGGTAGATTATAACTTACCAGAACGTTTTGATTTGACATACAAAGGTTCTGACAATGAATTACATAGACCTGTGATGATTCACAGAGCTCCATTTGGTTCAATGGAACGTTTTATAGCAATATTATTAGAACATACAGCAGGAAATTTCCCACTTTGGTTAATGCCAGAACAGGCTATAATATTGTCTTTGAGCGAGAAATATGAAATATATGCGAAAAAAGTTTTAGATTTGCTAGAAAATCACGAAATTCGCGCCCTCATTGATAACAGAAACGAGACTATAGGTAAGAAAATTAGGGATGCAGAGATGCAAAAAATCCCATTCATGTTAATCGTAGGTGAAGAAGAAGAGAAAAATGGAACAATTTCTATCCGTCGTCACGGTCAGGAAGGGAAAGGAAATATTACAATTACAATCGATGAATTTGCTGCAATTGTAAATGATGAAATCAGCAAAACATTAAAAGTATTTACAGTTTAACTTAAATTATAAAGTCATAGCAATAAGAAGCAACAGAGGTTACCAACCTCGCGTAGAAAAAAAAGATGCCCATAGAATAAACGGCCTTATTCGTGGTATACAAGAAGTACGACTTGTAGGTGAAAATATAGAGCCTGGAGTTTTTAAACTTACAGAAGCGCTAAGATTGGCAGATCAATTCGAATTGGATTTAGTTGAAATTTCACCTAATGCTGAGCCACCAGTTTGTAAAATAATGGACTACAAGAAATTTGTTTACGAACAAAAGAAACGTGATAAAGTCCTAAAAGCAAAATCTACTCAAGTTACTGTTAAAGAAATCCGTTTTGGACCGCAAACAGATGAGCATGATTATGAATTTAAGAGAAAGAACGCAGAGAAATTCTTAAAAGAAGGTGCTAAGTTAAAAGCATTCGTTTTCTTTAAAGGACGTTCTATTATCTATAAAGATCAAGGTCAAATCTTATTATTAAGATTAGCAACAGATCTAGAAGAATTTGGTAAAGTAGAAGCTATGCCAGTTCTAGAAGGAAAGAGAATGATTATGTTCATTGCTCCTAAGAAGAAAAAATAGATAAGTCCAAAGTCGAAAGTTGTAATGTCTAAAGTTTTCACTTTATGACTTTAAGACTTTCTACTTTAAGACTAGAAGATAAGTAAGTAAGAATAAATTAAAACACTAGGAAAAAATGCCTAAAATGAAAACCAAATCTAGCGCCAAGAAACGTTTCAAAGTTACTGGTTCTGGAAAGATTAAAAGAAAGCATGCTTTTAAAAGTCACATCTTGACTAAAAAATCTAAAAAACGTAAATTAGCATTGACACATACTGCGCTAGTTCACAAAACAGATATGAAAAGTATTAAACAACAATTAAGAATTATCTAATAAGTCTAAAGTTATAAAGTCTTAAAGTCTAAAGTTAATTACTTTCGACATTCGACTTTTGACATTTGACTAAAGATTTCTTTAGGTTAAAACAATTTAAAATAACCTTGGAGTATGGCCATTAAGTGCTTTTGATTAAATTCAAGCCGCCTGCTACAAAAAAACAATAAAATTATGCCAAGATCGGTAAATTCAGTTGCAAAAAGAGCAAGAAGAAAAAAAATAATGAAGCAAGCCAAAGGTTTCTTTGGTAGACGTAAAAACGTTTGGACAGTTGCTAAGAACGCGGTAGAGAAAGCAATGTGCTACGCTTACCGTGATAGAAAAGTGAATAAAAGAAATTTCCGTTCATTATGGATTCAGCGTATTAACGCTGGAGCTAGATTAGAAGGAATGTCTTATTCTCAATTCATGGGTCAGGTGAAAAAGAATAATATCGAATTGAACCGTAAAGTTCTTGCAGATTTAGCTATGAATCACCCAGAAGCTTTCAAAGCAATACTTAATAAAGTAAAATAAACGTTTTATCAACATAATTTAGATTACTTACTTATGAGAACCTCATCCGCAATGCGAGATGGGGTTTTTTAATTTATGACAAATTATAAAACTAAAATAATTTAATAGGTGTTCTTTTAAATATTAATTTCAGTAATTTCGTGCAATGAATTCAAAAAACAAATATTCTCTCATTTGTATTAACGTAGTACTAATTCTTACTCTACTGCTGAATTCATGTGCTAAAGAAGTACCTAAATTACCTAAAAAAAGAGATCGGACCACTATAAATAAGTATCTTGAACTTGGTTATAAGAGTAATGATAACAGTAATTTTGATAGTTCTTATTACTATTTTAATAAAGCCAAATATACTGCAGAAATACAAAAAGACACTTCGATAATCATTCACTCATTATCATGGATGGCTGAAATGCAGCGCAAACAGGGAGATTATTCTGGAAGCGAAGATACTAGCGTAGAGGCATTACCGTACCTTGAAAATAACAACAAATATCCTTATGGAGAAACTAATTTATATATAGGCTTAGGAAATAATTACTTAATCACATTGGATAACAAAAATTCCATATTTTATTTAAAAAAAGCTATAAATGCAAAGACAGACGAGCTAGTAAAAGGTGATATTATTAATAATATAAGTTTAGCTTACACTGAAGAAGGTAATTATGAAAAAGCAGTGGAAATTCTCTTGCCGCTACTTGAAAAAAAAGAAATTATAAAACATCCAGAAAATTATGCACGTATTATTGATAATCTGGGAAATAATTATTTCGAATTAGGTGATTCAAAAGCACTCTCACTTTTACAAAAAGGATCAAAAATTAGAGAGGAAATTAAAGATTACTGGGGACTAACAGCGAGCTATTATCATTTAGCAGAATATTACAAAAAGGAAAATCCAAACTTATCTAATACTTATTTACTTCTTGGTTTAGAAAAAGCTACTAAACTAAATGCCATCGAAATGCGCTTAAAATTTTTAAAAAGCTTAATAGAGCAAAATACCGGAGATGATTTAAAAGCATTTTCTTTATCTTACTTGCATTTAAACGATAGTATTCAAAAAGTTAGGCAAAACTCTAAAAATCAATTTGCCAAAATAAAATATGATTCTAAAAAAGAAAAAGAAGAAAATGTTAATCTTAAAACCCAAAAAATAGAGTCTGCACTTCAATTAGAAAAACAAAAAAATAAGAATTTATTACTTTATTTGGTTGTTGGACTTATTACCGTTATCGGTAGTTTTATTTACTATTTTTTATTTCAAAAAAGCAAGAAAGAAAAAATAAGAATATCTTATAAAACCGAAATAAGAATTGCCAAAAAATTACATGATGAATTAGCAAACGATGTATACCAGGCTATGGCTTTTACTGAAACACAAGATTTATCTACCATTGAAAATAAAGAAACTTTACTTACTAATCTAGATACCATTTATTCGAGAACTCGAAACATTTCAAGAGAAAATAGCAGCATTGAAACTGGAGTTTCATTCGTACCAAATCTCAAAGAAATGATGTCTGGATTTAATACGACTTCCTTAAATATTATAATTAATGGATTGGAAGAAGTTAACTGGTTAAATATTGACGAAACTAAAAAGATTACTATTTATCGCGTAATCCAAGAACTATTGGTGAACATGAAAAAGCATAGTAAAAGCTCTTTAGTTGTTTTAACTTTCAAAAAAATAGAAGGTAAATTACATTTGGAGTACAGTGATAATGGCGTTGGATTAGAAGTTGATAAAATAATTTTGAAAAGCGGTCTTCAAAATGTGGAAAACCGTATTCTAGCTATGGAAGGAAAAATTACTTTTGACAGTAAATCCAATAAAGGATTCAAAACGAAAATTGTTCTTCCCATCTAATTGAAAGAGATATGTTTACCAAAGTTTTAATTGCTGAAGATTTAGATACCATTAGTTTTGCCGTAATTCAATTATTGCAAAAGCTAGGTATTAATGAAATCAACCATAGTAAATATTGTGACGACGCGTTTTTAAAAATTAAAAAAGCACTGCATGACGGTTTGCCTTATGATTTAGTCATTAGCGATTTATCATTCAAAAGAGATCATAGAGACGACAAACTTACATCAGGAGAAGAACTTATCGAGGCGATAAAAAAGGTTCAACCAACTATAAAGACAATCATCTTTTCAATTGAAGACAAATCTTTCCGAATTAAATCATTGTACACTAATTTAGGAATAAATGCTTACGTATGCAAAGGACGAGATAGCATTCAAGAACTTGAATCTACAATAAATCGTTTGTGTAATAATGAAGAAATAATAGTTTCAAACGAAATAGAAAGAAACTTACGATCTAACACTCTACTTGAGATTGAGCAGTACGATATTTTACTTTTAAAGTCACTAGCGAAAGGATTAACAATTGAAGATATTTCAACAGAATTCAAAAATTCTAAAATAAAACCTAATGGGAACAGCAGTCTCGAAAAGCGCGTTAATAAACTTAAAATATATTTCAAAGCTACTAATAATGTGCATCTGATTGCTATTACTAAAGATCTTGGTTTAGTATAAATATTTTATATTTAATTGTTAGAACTTTAGCAACACATTGATTCTAAATTATTCAAAGCAACAAGTTTGCTTACTCTTTTCAAACAGTAAAACAATTATAGCATTAGTGCGTCCTATCATATAAATTTACATTTTTTTTACAATGTGTTCGAATCTTTGGACTTATTAGTACATTAACACAAAACTGTAATTAAAAATATTTGATGTTAATCGAATTTTCTATAAATTTTCAACTTAGACAACTTGATTAACTAATTAATGTAAAAGATATTAGCCCGTTTGTCGATATTCTTTAAAATACTGCTAGATTTCAAGCTCTAAAATAATTTTAAAAAATGCTTTTTATTATTATTTCAACTTCTTAAAACAAAAGTCTGTTCCCTTCTCCAAAAGACTAAATAAAAAGCATTTCGGATAATTAAAATCTAATTTATTTCGATGATGGTATGACGCTAATTATATTAATTTAGTTACAAAATTAATTTTTTTTCTCGCTTTACGGTTTCCCGTAAACTTAAACCTTTTGATAGCAGTAGTTTTGATGCGTTCTAAAACCAAAATCAATTTAAGTTCTAAACTATCATATCATACAATCATTTATCATTTCTGTACAAATATTTTTTAACATTTAATATCAGGAAGTTCAGGTAGAAAAGATAATAGCAAATTTAAATTGAGAAAGTTACAATAGAAATAATCCATATCTCAAAAGATAAACCATAAATAAAGTGAAAAAATATATTGTAGTTGGACTAATCTTCGCTTTCATATTGTGCTACAGCATTAAAGTAATTTACAATACTAAATCTATAAAAAAAGACCTTTTGCAAACGACCTACGAAACAGTAGAATCATCCTCAAAAGTTAGCAAAGATGTAAAGACAGAAAAACTAAATAATGAAGGTGAAAAGATTAACTATTTTGAAAAACACAAAAAGAAAAGCAACATCGATTATATACTAGAAAATAAAAATTTTACTGAATCACATTCATTTAGCAGGCATAAAAAGGGGAAAATTTTTTATAGAAAAAATGTTAAAGCAGAATAGTGGTTTTCTATAGACCAATAATTTAACCAGGACCTGATTACCAACGAAAGTAAATTTCTAAACTAAACCAAATGTCATTATTCACTTTCGATCTATTATTTTCTGCTCAAATTTTCATCATCATATTAGGTGCAGTATTCATATTTTGTTTAGTTCACAGCATTTGGAAAAACAGATAAACCAAAATAATTAAAATTAAAAAAAATCCAAGTAAGAAATTAAATCTAAATGCTTTTTAATTACAAATTATAGTTGGAGACACCGTCATTAAAATTGCACTCACAAATTAAATTTATAATTCTACAAAACAATTATTTAATCACATATAATATTTAATAAAATTTGTAAGAATATCACTAAAAGTGGGTATTGCCGACTCACAAAAATTGATGTTAATTTACACTTTCTCTAGAAAACAAAATAGCGTCTAAAAAACTATTAGTGCATTGTGAATAGACCATTTTATAATTACCATTCAACCATTTGATCATAAATAAAAATTTTTACTTTAAAGCTTTACTAAGAATAAAAAGCAGACAAATTAAAGCAGACAGAACCAACATTTAATCCTTATTCATAATTATAAAATGAACCTAACACACACTTTCGAAATTCTGAATATCGAGAAAAACAGATTAATTGCTATTTCTAAGAAAACAGTAAAAAACGAAATAATGTTTTCTGATCTTGATGCGATATACATTACTGTTCGGAAATCATCAAATTTCAATAATGCTATTTTTTTACTTTTATCGGTACTTCTTCTTAGCGTTTTCTTGTTCTTTATATCACATGATATTGCACTTCTTATCCCACCTGGTTTAATCATTCTTACGATAATCAAAATGAATTACTACAAAGGTTACGATTTAAAAATACGTTTGAAAAATGGTACTATTTTTAAAATGAAGTTTCCTGTCGAACTTAAAAATGAAAACATAAACATCGTAAATCTTATACGAAAGCGCGTTTATGATTATAGAATTGCAAATTAATAGCCTTAGATGTTAGTATGAATTATTTTGTTGTCACTTGACCTTTAAACTAATTAGCTATATTATATCAATAATCATTCAAACTGTGAAAGTAATAAAAAAATATAAATATCTAATTACGAACTACTACGCGATTCATGATAACCTGAAATAGTAAAAGTTTCTTCTTAAAAAATAACCAGTCGTGCATTTTTATAACTAGAGACAATTGTTTATTTAGTACTATTGTAATAACTAAAAAAAGTAGAAGTGTTTTAGGCAGTAACTTTAAATTACTAGAGCAGGAATGATATACAGTTTAAAAATCAATTATAGCAAAGCATTTACTGTAATATTATTATTACTTTGCTTTTCTAATACATTATCAGCCCAAGTCAAACTCCTCTCTTGGAACATTGAAAACTTAGGTAAATCAAAATCAGATTCTACAATCATTTACATCGCTGACACAATTAAAAACTATGACATTATCGCCATACAAGAAGTAGTTGCAGGTTATGGTGGTGCACAAGCAGTAGCGAGATTAGCAGATGAACTGAATCTTAAAGGAGCTGAATGGGATTACACGATTAGCGACCCAACAAGCAGTAGCGCTTATAAAACGGAACGCTATGCTTTTATTTGGAAAACGAGCAAAGTGGAAAAAATAGGAAAAGCTTGGCTGGAACAAAAATACCATTTAGAGATTGATAGGGAGCCTTACTTCTGTACTTTTCAATATCAGGGTAAAGAATTTACGGTGGTTAATTTTCATGCGATCACTAAAAATAGACAGCCGGAAACTGAAATAAAATACTTCAAGTTTTTACCATTTGAATATCCTAACTTAAATTTAATTTTTGCTGGGGATTTCAATTGTCCGCAATCGCATACTGTTTTTAATCCATTAAAGAAAATGGGCTATCAATCTATTTTATTCGGACAAAAAACATCACTTAAAAAAGAATGCCGTGAGGATCTATGTTTAGCATCAGAATTTGACAATATGTATTTCAATACTACAAGAATTAGGTACATTAACGCAGGCGTTATTCCCTTTTACAAAAGTTTCAACACCCTAAAAGAAGCAAGAAAAATCTCGGATCACATTCCAATTTGGTTTGAATTCTCCGTAAATTAAAAATGATCATTAGAAAATATCTAAAAGGTAAAAGACGACCAAAATAATTCATACCTCAACCCAAAAATTACGTTTTCATTTTCTTTTTTCTTGCTGCTGGAAATAAAACATTATTTAAAATCAGTCGATAGCCTGGCGAATTTGGATGTAAATCTAAAACTGTAGGAGCATCACCTACTTGGTGTTCGTAATCTTCTGGATCGTGACCTCCATAGAAAGTAAACATTCCTTTTCCTTTTTGTCCATGAATGTAGCGCGCTTCACCGTTTATCTCACAAGTTCCCATAGTTAAAACATTCGACTTGATAAGTGTAGAGTCAAATGCGGTAGTTTGTCCCATAAACCCTTTTACTAACTGTGTATGGTTTTGACAAAGCATGCTCGGAATTGGATCCCATTTTGCAGAAAACTCCATCAACGAAAAATAATCTTTGGCAGCGGGAAGCTTTCGTTTTGATGTCATATCAATATCTGAGAACTCATAAACTTCTGGTCTTCTTTCCAAAGTAAAATCTTTAAAGGCAAAAGAATTACTAAAATTAATTTTCGATTGATAATTTCCTTCGCTTGCATCCCCATCAAACATTGCCTCACAAATATCCAATCCATCAGCTGCTAATGCAATATCAAAACTGTCAGTTGCAGAGCACATAGCAAACATAAATCCACCACCAACAACGAAATCTCTAATTTTTTTGGCTACAGCTCCCTTTTCTTCAGATACTTTCGAATATCCTAATTTTGCAGCTAAATTTTCGGCTTCCTTCTTTTGGTCAATGTACCACGGAACATTTTTGTAGGAACCGTAAAATTTGCCATATTGTCCGGTAAAATCTTCATGATGTAAGTGCAACCAATCGTAAAGCACTAACTGATCACCTAAAACTTCTTCATCATAAACAGCTGTAAAAGGAATTTCAGCGTAGGTAAGTACTAATGTAACGGCATCATCCCACGGTTGCTTTCCTTTTGGAGTGTAAACAGCAATTTTTGGTGCTTTCTCTAATACCACTGATTCCATATTTTGAGAAGGACTTGCAATTTCATTCAAAATAGAAATTTGTTCAGCATCAGAAATAACTTCGAAATTAACGCCTCGTATTTGACATTCCTTTCTAATTTCAACTGCATCTGGAAGTAAGAAAGAGCCACCACGATAATTGAGTAACCAGCTGGCTTTATAATTTTTATCCAAGCACCAAAAAGTTATTCCGTACGCCTTCAAATGATTTTGTTGCGTAGTTTCATCCATTGGAATCAAAATAAAGGAACCTCTAACTGAAAAGGAAACAAGCAAAATTAAGATCCAGAGTAACCGTGATAAAAGCATGGCAGTTTGTTTTTATTTCAAAGATAAACGAATTTACAGAACTTAAAAGATAAAAAAAAATCCGTCTTCTTTATTAAGAAAACGGATTCGATAAATTCTGTGGTATCCCTTAAAAAGGAACATCACTATCATCTTCTGGATCATTAAAATTACTTCCAAAGGCTTCATTTGGCGATGGTAAGTTTTTAGTTATAAAAGGATTGTCATCCTGATTCATACTTGAAGGTAAATCATCATAATTACCGCTGTGATCTTCGAGATTATCAAACTTTCCTAAATGTCCAATAAATTTCAATCTTACATTTTCAATACTACCGTTACGGTGTTTTGCAATCATAATTTCGGCTTGACCTGCAGTAGGAGAAGCTTCGTCATCATCCCACTCATCAATTTTGTAATATTCAGGACGATATAAAAAAGAAACGATATCTGCATCCTGCTCAATCGCTCCAGATTCACGTAAATCTGATAGCAAGGGTCTTTTACTAGATCCACGAGTTTCAACGGCACGCGACAGCTGAGACAGCGCAATTACTGGCACATTCAGTTCTTTTGCTAAAGCTTTTAAGTTTCTAGAAATTGTTGATATCTCTTGCTCTCTATTTCCACCACCTTTTCCGTTTCCTCCAGCGGTCATCAATTGCAAATAATCAACAATAATGATCCTTATTCCATGCTGCGAAACTAATCTTCGCGCTTTTGCACGTAAATCAAAAATTGATAAAGATGGAGTATCATCAATATAAAGAGGTGCTTTTTCTAAATTTTTAACTTTGGTACTTAATTGTTCCCATTCGTGCTTTTCTAATTTACCAGTACGCAGTTTCTCTGATGACAAACCTGTTTCTGATGAAATCAAACGAGTAATTAATTGGACAGATGCCATCTCAAGCGAAAATAATGCGACAGGCATACCATAATCGATTGCCATATTTCTTGCCATCGATAAGACAAAAGCTGTTTTCCCCATTGCTGGTCTCGCAGCAATAATAATTAAATCGCTTGGTTGCCAACCCGAAGTTATCTTGTCTAATTTATCAAATCCAGTAGCTACACCACTCAATCCTTCTTGTCCTGCAATTTCCTCAATACGTTTTTTAGCCTGCAAAACTAAACTTTGAGCTGTTTCAGAACTACGTTTTATATTTCCTTGCGTTACTTCGTATAGTTTTGTTTCTGCACGGTCTAGTAAATCAAAAACATCTGTAGTTTCATCGTAAGAATCTTCGATGATTTCTGTTGAAATCCGAATCAAACTACGTTGTATAAATTTTTGAAGAATAATTCTCGAGTGAAATTCAATATGTGCTGAAGAGGATATCTTTTGCGTAAGCTGAATTAGGTAAAAATCACCACCTGCTAGTTCTAATTTGGCATTTTTCTTTAGTTGTGCCGAAACGGTTAATAAGTCAATAGGTTGCGTCTCCGTAAACAACTGAACGATAGCTTCAAAGATATGTTTGTGTGCTTCTTTATAGAAAGCGTCGGGCTGTAAGATGTCAATTACATCATCAACTCCTTTTTTGTCAATCATCATTGCACCCAACACAGCTTCTTCTAAATCAAGAACTTGCGGTTGCAATTTTCCTTTTTCAAGGCTTATTATAGTTGTTTTATCAACCTTAACTGGACTGATATTTCTAAAGTTTTCCATAGAGCGAAAGTAACAAAAATTAAAAAAAGATAGCCGTAGAGTTATTACTAATAATTGTTGATAACCAACTATTTTTTGTTCATAACCCAAAAAAAATCCGTCTCATTTGCAAACGAGACGGATTATATATTTAATTCGAGTTATTTACTCTCTGTAAACACCCATATCACAGTATTTCTCCATTCGCTTAGCGATTAATTTTTCTGTTGATAAGTCTTTCAACTCATTATACCCTTTCATTATATATTGCTCAACAGTCTTAAAAGCAGTTTCTCTATCATAGTGAGCTCCACCTAAAGGTTCTGGAATGATATCGTCAACTAATTTTTGTTTTTTCATATCTGCAGAAGTCAGTTTCAATGCTTCAGCAGCTTGCTCCTTATATTCCCAGCTTTTCCATAAAATTGAAGAGCAAGATTCTGGAGATATAACAGAATACCAAGTGTTTTCCATCATATAAACTTTATCGCCAACACCTATTCCTAATGCTCCACCAGAAGCACCTTCACCTACTATGACAGTAATGATCGGTACTTTTAAACGAACCATTTCAAATATATTCCTAGCAATTGCTTCTCCTTGACCACGCTCTTCAGCTTCTAATCCTGGATAAGCTCCCGGAGTATCAATTAATGTTAATACAGGAATACCAAATTTCTCTGCCATCTTCATTAATCTTAAGGCTTTTCTATAGCCTTCTGGATTTGCCATACCAAAATTACGGAACTGTCGCGTTTTAGTATTAAAACCTTTTTGTTGACCAACAATCATAAATGACTGTCCATCAATTTTTCCTAAACCACCTATCATGGCTTTATCATCTTTAAAACCTCTGTCTCCAAAAAGCTCTAAGAATGTATCACCACACAAAGCACGTACATGATCCATTGTATATGGACGACTAGGATGCCTTGATAATTGAACTCGCTGCCAAGCAGTCAAGTTTTTATATATACTTCTTTTGGTTTCTTCTAGTTTTTTGTTGATTTGCTTGCAAGTATTTGTTACATCAACATCTGATTCCTGTCCGATTATAAGACATTTATCTAACTGCTCTTCTAGTTCTTTTATTGGAAGCTCAAAATCTAAATATTCCATAGGATTTTTGCGTTTTTATTTTATTTCGATTGGCAAATATAAAATTTTTAATCGGTCAAAATGGCTATTTGTATATTAAAATGTAAAAAATGAATTCTACAAAGTGCTCATATCTTTCTTTAATTTTCCCTTTTGATATTGTTTAATAACACCATTTAGTATAACAGTCAGAACTATAATTATGGCACCAATATAAAACTCAAAACTCATTTTTTCTTTTCCTCCAAGAATAAAATAAGCCAATATAATGCCGTACACTGGTTCTAGGTTTGTAGTTAACATTACCGTGTAAGGCGTCAATTTCTGCATTACTTTTACCGATGCTGTAAAGGCATAAGCGGTACAAACAGATGCTAAAACCAATATCAATATCCAGTTATTAGTCGTTAACACAAAGAAATCAAAAGTGAATTTTTGCTGAAACAGGAAGTAAACTGATATAAAAAAAGCACCTGATAAAAATTCGTAGAATGAAATCACTGATGGATCGTGATCTGCTATTAATTTTCCATTCATTAGCGTGAACAAAACTCCAAGTATAATTGCTGCTAGAGCATATAACATTCCATCAAGATAATTTATTTCGACTTTCATGATCAATGCTAATCCTGCAATAATAATCAATCCGAAAAATACTTCATACCATAAAACCTTTCGACCATAAAAAAGTGGTTCTAAAATGGAAGCGAAAAAAGCACCTAATGAAAAAACCGATAATGTTATGGAGACGTTTGAGACATGAATTGCTTTGAAAAAAAAGATCCAGTGCAGCGCAATTAAAAGTCCAACAAAAATCAATTTAAGAAATGATTTTAATGGAATTCTAAAAGGTTTCTTTTTGTAAACCAAAAATGCACCTAGAAAAACAGCTGCAAAAATCATTCGATACCAAACCAAAGCATCTGCATTAATTGTAATTAAAGCGCCTAAAATGGCCGTGAAACCCCAAATAAAAACAATTAGATGGAGGTTTATGTAACTTTTTAAGTTATCGTTTTGCATTTCGTAATAAATAAATAGCTAAAATTCCAAAGGCAATATTTGGTAACCACACGGCTAACATCGGTGGTATACTTGATTTTTCAGCAAGTACACCAAATATTTTATCAAAGAATACAAAGGCAAAAGCCAGTGCAATTCCAATTGCAAGATTTGTTCCCATTCCTCCTCTTCTTTTCATCGAAGAAACCGCCACCGCGATAATTGTTAGTATAAACGCAGAAATAGGTACACTATATTTTTTATATAAAACAACTAGGTAAACATTGATATTAGACGAGCCGCGTTCTCTTTCCTTTTTTATAAAGGCGTTTAGTTTTCCTAAACTTAAAGTTTCAGCTATGTAGACTACAGGAGTTAAATCTTCCAAGTCAAAATTAAAGACTGCTTTTTTCTCAGCTGCCTTTTCGATTTTATCGTCAAACTCACCAACCGTTCTTTTTGAATAATCATACATAGTATAATTTTTCTCTTTCGGATTCCACTTTATTCTACTAGCCGTAATTTTATGAACTAATTTTTGTTTTTTAAATTTCTCTAATGAAAAATTAAAAGCCGTTTTAGATTCTGTATTAAAGCTATTGACGTAGATAAATTCGTCATCACTGATTTGGCGATACACATCAGTGCTATTCCCTCGCATGGCTTCCTTGCCTCCTCCTTTTAAATAAGTGTATCTAAAATTGTTAAATCCCTCACTAGCAGCTGGAACTACAAAAAATCCCATTAGTAAAACAAAAATAGAAACAATTGAAGCACCTATAATATAAGGCCTTAAAAAGCGAGTGAACGAAATTCCTGAACTTAAAATAGCAATTATCTCAGTATCATTTGCCAGTTTTGAAGTAAACCAAATCACCGATAAAAATAAAAATATAGGAAAAAGTGAACTCGCAAAATAAACGGTGAAGTTGTAATAATAAAATGCAACCTCCATGATTGGCACTTTATTCTCAAGAATTTTATTAATCTTTTCAGCAACATCAACTACAATTCCAATGGGAATAAACAACAATAACATCACCACAAATGTGGCTAAATATCTCTTTAGGATGTATTTATCAATTATTGTAAGCATATTTTGCACCAAGTTTAAAGTTTCAGGTTTTAGATTTCGTTAAGTAGAAATCTAAAACCTGACTCAAATATATTATAATCGCTGATTCATATTTTTAACCATCATTTCTTTCCAAGGCTTGAAATCACCCGCTAATATATGTTTTCTAGCTTCACGAACCAACCACATATAAAAACCAAGATTATGAATAGTTGCAATTTGCTTACCTAAGTATTCATTAGCAGCAAACAAGTGTCTTAAATATGCTTTCGTATATTCCGTATCAACGAATGTCATTCCCATTTCGTCAATTGGAGAGAAATCAGCTTCCCATTTCTTATTTTTGATATTTATGGTTCCGTTAGCTGTAAAAAGCATTCCGTTTCTAGCATTACGCGTTGGCATAACACAATCAAACATATCAATTCCTAAAGCAATATTTTCAAGAATATTGATAGGAGTTCCCACTCCCATTAGATAACGCGGTTTGTCTTCTGGTAGAATTTCGCAAACCACCTCAGTCATGGCGTACATTTCCTCTGCTGGTTCTCCAACAGACAATCCACCAATTGCATTTCCTACTTGATTTGAATTTGCAATGTATTCTGCTGATTGACGGCGTAAATCTTTATAAGTACTTCCTTGAATTATAGGGAAAAATGCTTGGTCATAACCATATTTTACGGGAACTTTATCCAAATGATTGATACAACGATCTAACCAACGATGCGTCATATGCATAGAGCGTTGTGCATAACGATAATCGCAAGGATATGGTGTGCATTCATCAAAAGCCATGATAATATCAGCACCAATAGTACGCTGAATTTCCATAACATTTTCAGGAGTAAAAAAATGATAAGAGCCATCAATATGTGACTTAAACTTCACTCCTTCTTCCTTGATTTTTCTATTTGCTGAAAGCGAATATACTTGGTATCCACCAGAATCAGTTAAAATATTACGATCCCAGTTCATGAATTTATGCAGTCCACCCGCTTTTTCAAGAATTTCAGTTTGCGGACGCAAATATAAATGGTACGTATTTCCTAATATAATATCTGGATTTATATCTTCTTTTAATTCCCTTTGGTGCACTCCTTTTACAGAAGCAACAGTTCCTACAGGCATAAAAATAGGCGTTTCAATAACACCGTGATCAGTAGTAATAGTTCCCGCTCTAGCTTTTGATAACGGGTCTGTTTTCAATAAATCAAATTTCATCTATCTCTCAAATTGTTTCATTATAAAAAGAATTAATCAGCGAGCAGTTACCTTTCTATGTAAGGACTACTAACAAATTTTATAATAAATTCTCTTTTTTCCCGACCATTCGGGTGCGCAAAGATAGGTTAATTCAACAATTTGAAAATTACATAACAGAAAATTTAATTAAGATTTGGGATTTAGTTGTAATCGTTCTATTTCGAAAATTAATAATCGAATTAATTTCACTAAAATTCACACGAATACCTTGTCGCCTTATCTCATCTATCAATGGAATTCAAACTTCCGAAATTATTTCATCATGTGTTAAAATGGCATTTATAAATTCAAACGATGAAATAAAAACAATATTATCTAACAGCACCTGAATCAAAATTATTCTTATGTTTGTTTCGAAAAAAATATAAAATCTTATCATGCGTAATAAACTGTTCTCTCCTACTTCTTGGTCTACCAACGCCACTCATATTGCTTCACTTTTATTAAGATTCTCTTTAGGTCTGTTAATGTTAAGTCACGGTATTCCAAAAATGATGAAATTGATAAATGGAAATATGGAATTTGGCGACCCGCTTGGTATTGGGAGCCCTGCATCATTATTTTTAGCTGTCTTCGCAGAGGTTATCTGCTCGATATTGATAATCATTGGATTTTCAACAAGACTAGCATTAATTCCTTTAATTACGACTATGGTAGTTGCTGCATTTATTGTTCACATAAATGATCCCTTAGGAACTAAAGAATTAGCATTGATTTACTTGTTCGGCTACTTTGCCCTATTTTTACTCGGAAGTGGAAAATATAGTGTAGACTCTAGATTGAAGAAATAATCTATCATAAATTTCGTAAAAGCTTAATCCAAAATCGTAAAACAGCTTTCAATAATCGACAATTATTCTTTTATTTTTTTTGAGCTTTTATGAAAGAAATAGTTTCATCAAATCGATCACTCCAAGGATTGAAGTATTGTAGCACCATTGGCACATGTCTTTTATTTAAACGAATTGTTTGAACCTCAGGCTGAAATGGTTTCAACGCATTTAAAAAACGGCTATTTGCAACTTTTATAGAATTATAGGTTTTATCACCAACATAAATTAGGAAAGGCGGTGTGTTCTTATTTAAAAAATAAATTGGAGAAGCGTCTTTCCATTTTACTGGATCAGAAGTCCATGTTGCCAAATAATCATCTTTTACAGTAGGCGGATTTCCCTCTAAATAGTTTTTCATATCTAATCCAGCGGCATCATTTAAAATAATCCCAGCAATAGTTTTAGGATCAATTCCATATTTTGGATTCATCACAGCTAGCGCTCCCAGATGTCCTCCTGCAGAATGACCAGTTATAAAAATTTGATTTGGATCACCATTATATTCACTAATATTTTTCTGAACCCATTTAATAACGGCAGCTATTTGCTTAGTCATCACATCATAACTCGCATCTGGACTTAAAGTGTAATCTGGAATCACAGTTACTATTCCGTCACTGGCAAAGTTTCTACCCAACAAATCGTAAGTTCCTTTTCTTCCACTATTCCAATTTCCGCCATGAATAAAAATTAGAACGGGAGCTAGTTTAGTAATGGACTTACGAGATGTAAAAACATTCATTTTAGGCGCATTTGGACTATCTTTTGCGCTATTTTCCATGTAGGAAACATTCGAATTTTTTTTTGAACTACAATTTAAAAATAGAAAAGGCATCGCTAAAATGAAAATATAAAAAGTAAAACGCATATTTTTTTTTACGAATATACTATTAAAAAATTTATATTATTCCATTTACGCATACCAGAAGAGCCGTCTAAAATGGAATTTAACTGCGATTTATGATTTGTTAATCTAAAGCAATCGTGGAGTATAAAAATCATATTTTCTTTATTACTAAAAGATTCTTCGAAACGTTTGTTCAAGAAAACCTTAACTTCAAGTCACCATATTTTTTTTCAATTAAAAATTTAAATAAAATTCTCTTGTGTAACAAAAGTTACCCTCGAATACTCTTAGTTGCATTACTTTTGTAATAAATAAATTAACATTGTGAGTTTAAAGCAATCATTCATAATTATAAAAACGGTAATTTAAAAAAATATGAAAATAGAAAATTTGATAAAAGAAAAAGCCTGTACGATTGTCGACGTTCGCACACATGAAGAGTTTATGGGCGGTCACGTTGCAGACTCCATTAATATTCCATTAGGAGAATTACAAGAAAGAATGGAAGAAATAGAGAATCTAAAATCACCTTTAATTCTATGTTGCGCATCAGGAAATAGAAGCGGACAAGCGCAGCACTATCTTTCTCAAAAAGGAATCGACTGTTACAATGGTGGTTCTTGGTTAGATGTAAATTACTATCAATCACAAACAAACTAAAAAAAATGATAGACGCAATTAAAAAATTATTTGGTTTTGGAACAAGTACAAATTATGCTGAATTAGTGAAACAAGGAGCTATAATAGTTGATGTTCGTAGTAAAGGAGAATATTCAGGCGGACATGTTAACGGCTCGATAAATATACCTCTTGATACTTTAAGTAGTAATTTGGGTAAACTAAAAGATAAAAATAAAGCAATTATTACGTGTTGCGCCTCAGGAATGAGAAGTGCATCAGCAAAAGGAATTTTAAAATCAAATGGCTACACTTCCGTTTACAATGGTGGAGGATGGAGCAGCCTAAATAACAAACTTCGATAAAATTAGAAATCGAGCGCTATTAAATATGCTCTTCTTCTCGATTTGTTTTGTATTAAAAAGTAATAAGCCCGCGTTAAGCGGGCTTGTTTATAAAATGTAATTCTTAAAATAATGTTTATTTTGTCATGGATGGATAATCAGTATAACCTTTCTCCGTAGGCGTGTAAAAAGTTGCTTGATCGGGAGCATTCAAAGGAGCATCTGCTGCAAAACGCGCCACTAAATCTGGATTAGCAATAAATGGTACTCCATAAGCTACTAAATCAGCATAACCATCTTCAATAACTTTGATTCCAGTCTCCTTTGTGAAACTTTTATTAATGATTAATGTACCATTATATAAAGGCCTAAAATGTTTTGCAACTTCTGTTACAGCAAAAGGAATATCATCTACTGGCGTAAAAGGCTCTGTTAAATGAATATAAGCTAATCCGTAATCGTTCAAGCGTTTTACAATATATTCGTGTGTCGGGATAGTATCTTTATCAAGCATCATTCCTTGAGCATTATGCAAACTTGGATTTAAACGAACTCCAACTTTAGAGTAGTCAATTACTCCTTTAAAAGCATCTAAAACATCAAATAAGATACGGGATTTATTTTTAATAGAACCACCATATTCGTCTTTGCGATGGTTAGAGTAACCATTAAAAAATTGCTGTAATAGATATCCGTTTGCAGCATGCAACTCCACACCATCAAAACCTGCAGCTAATGCGTTTTTAGCTCCATTTGTAAAATCTAAAACAGTTTGATTAATATCTTCAATCGTCATTTCTTTTGGAACGACGGTATCCACAAAACCATCGTTGGTATATGCTTTTGCAAAAGGATTTAAAGCTGAAGGAGCATGAGGTAATTCACCCGCATGTAAATCAGGATGCGATAATCTTCCTGTGTGCCAAAGTTGAGCATATATTTTTCCTCCTTTATCATGCACCGCTTTTGTAACTAACTTCCAACCTTCTATTTGTGCTTCGCTGTAAATTCCTGGGACATTTATAAAACCAACTGCTTTACTGCTCACAAAAGTTCCTTCTGTAATTATTAGACCTGCGGTAGCTCTTTGCTCATAATATTTAGCAGTTAAGGCCGTCGCAACATTTCCTTCATTATTAGAACGGCTTCTGGTCATCGGTGCCATTACTACTCTATTGTTTAAAACTATATCTCCTAGAGTGTAGGGCTGAAATAAAATTGATTTGCTCATGTTTTTTTTAATTAAAAAGTATTGATTTTAGAAATTATATTGATAAAAATTTAACCTGTTTGTGTATAAAAGTTTGTTCTCACTTCAATCAAGAATCATATTAGCATGCTAACAAAAAATCAAAATTCTCAATTTCTGCTTCAGTGATAGTTCTCACATTCGAATAAGGAAAAAGAGATAGTAGCGATTCCGAATTTTGGAAATTATCTTCTTTTTTCTCGTTATCATCTACGATAATAACAGTTTTACCAGTAGAAACTTTCGTGATTTTCTTTATGGATTCTGCTTTTCGAACAAAAGAATCTGAAATTACAATAATATCGGCTTCCCAACTCGCATCAATTGGACAAGTGGCTATTTCAACTTCTGAATTTGAAACTGCAGTTCTACTTTTTGAAAAAACATCATCAAACAAAGATGAAGTAGCATCAAAAATCAGCGCGTTGTTATTTTGTCCAATTTTAGACAATACAGAAAGGATTCCAAATTTTGAAAGCCCGATTACTGCAAATGTTTTCTTAAGTGACATTGACTTTTATTTACAAGACAAATTTAAGGCTACAGCAGTGCAATTGTTGTTGATGTAAAACAAGAAATTCTGTTGATTTAGGTCAACACAGAAATTAAATGCGATTGCTAATTTGTTTCCTAACTCTACTCAATGTTTCTGGTTTCAAACCCAAGTACGAAGCAATCATGTGTTGAGGAACACGTTTGATTATTCCTGGATAGGCTAAACCAACTTTAATGTATTTTTCTTCGGCTGTCTCAGTAAGCGCTGAATTAATCCTAGCTTGATTAGCAATGTAAGCGTTTTGTAATAGTAGTCGCTGATATCGTTCAAACATTGGGATTATATCAATTAAGTTCTCTCTCGCTTCCATGGTTAATAGTAGGAGTTCACAATCCTCAAGCGCTTCAATAGTATAAATCGAATTACTTTTAGTTAAAAAACTAGACAAATCAGTAATCCACCAACCTTCGATTGCAAATTGAACGATATGTTCATTTCCTTTTTCGTCAGTAAAAAAAGAACGCATAATACCTTTCTCCACAAATGCATTATGAATGCAAATGTCACCTTCCTGCAATAAGGTCTGCTTTTTACGCAACTTTTTAGGAATAAAAAAAGTTTTGCAAATCTCCTTTTCTGCTGGAGTAAGAGTTACTTTTTCTTGAATGCTATCGAATAATTGTTGGAACATTTTGGCAAGGTACTAAATACTCAGTTCTTGCAGAAAATAATATTGTTCAAAAAGTTGGAAATCCTTGATAACTATTGATAAATCAAAAAATGGAAATATCCATAAATCAAAATATCTGTTTATCTTTGCCAAGTCTAATTTTTAACACACAAATGAAACCAAACACACAACAATTAAACGATTTAACTATCCAAGTGCGAAGAGATATTCTTCGAATGGTACACGCAGTAAACTCAGGTCATCCAGGTGGTTCTCTAGGTTGTACTGAATTTCTTGTAGCCTTATACCAAAATATAATGGAACGTAAAGAAGGTTTTGAGATGGACGGAATAGGAGAAGATATTTTCTTCCTTTCTAATGGTCACATTTCTCCTGTGTTTTATAGCGTATTAGCTAGAACAGGATATTTTCCAGTTTCTGAATTGTCGACTTTCCGTTTGATTAATTCAAGATTACAAGGACATCCTACTACTCATGATAGTTTACCAGGAATAAGAATGGCTTCAGGCTCTCTTGGTCAAGGTTTATCTGTTGGTATTGGAGCTGCTCAAGCTAAAAAACTAAACGGTGATAAACACATCATTTACACGTTACATGGTGACGGTGAATTGCAAGAAGGTCAAAACTGGGAAGCAATTATGTATGCTTCTGCTAAGAATGTAGACAACTTAATTGCTACAATCGATTTAAACGGAAAACAAATTGATGGTCCTACTGACGAAGTTCTAGCAATGGGAAGCATTAGAGCAAAATTTGAAGCTTTTGATTGGGATGTTTTAGAAATCGAAAAAGGTAATGATATCGAAGCTATTATTGCTGGGATGAATGATGCAAAGTCACGAACAGGAAAAGGAAAACCAGTTTGTGTATTGTTGCATACTGAAATGGGTAATGGAGTAGATTTCATGATGAATACTCATGCTTGGCATGGTAAAGCACCAAATGATACACAGTTAGAAATTGGATTAGCTCAAAACTATAATGCTGGAGGCAATTCAGACTACTAGGAAGTACTCTTCCACTAAGTAATTAGTGTTCATTTGAATGCTGCTAAAAATCTAAATTAGAAAATGAAAAAATATACAAATACAGGAAGTAAAGATACTCGTTCAGGTTTTGGAGCGGGAATGACAGAATTAGGTCAAAAAAACGAAAATGTTGTCGCACTTTGTGCTGATTTAATTGGATCATTAAAATTTGATGATTTCAAGAAAAATCATCCAGAGCGTTTTTTCCAAATTGGAATTGCTGAAGCAAATATGATTGGAATCGCAGCAGGATTAACTATTGGTGGAAAAATTCCTTTTACGGGAACTTTTGCAAACTTTTCTACTGGAAGAGTTTATGATCAAATCCGTCAGTCAGTTGCTTATTCTGAAAAAAATGTAAAAATTTGTGCATCGCACGCCGGATTAACTTTAGGAGAAGATGGTGCAACTCACCAAATCCTTGAAGATATTGGTTTGATGAAAATGTTACCAGGAATGACTGTAATCAACACCTGTGATTATAATCAAACTAAAGCAGCGACTTTAGCAATTGCAGATCATAAAGGTCCAGTATATTTGCGTTTTGGTCGTCCGGTAGTTCCTAACTTCATGCCAGCTGACGAACCATTCGAAATTGGTAAAGCAATTGTTTTAACTGAAGGAACTGATGTAACTATTGTAGCAACAGGACATTTAGTATGGGAAGCTTTAATTGCAGCTGAAGCTTTAGAGGCGCAAGGTATTTCTGCTGAAGTAATTAACATTCATACTATTAAACCATTAGACGAAGAAGCTATTTTAAAATCTTTGGCAAAAACAAAATGTATCGTTACTGCTGAAGAACATAATATATTAGGAGGACTCGGCGAAAGCATTTCTAGAGTTCTTGCTTTAAACGATCCAGCTCCTCAAGAGTTTGTGGCTGTAAATGATAGTTTTGGAGAGTCTGGAACACCAGAACAGTTAATGGATAAGTACAAACTAAACAATCAAGCTATTGTTGAAGCTGTAGAAAGAGTGATGAAAAGAAAATAATACTTTCCATTTAGAACAAAAAAAAATCCAGTTGGCATTGACCAACTGGATTTTTTTTTTGCTTTTTATAACCTTAATTACATTTAACTAAGTGTCTTTTTTTCCTAGTAGGATCTGTTGTATTTCCATCACATGATGGAATTAAGTCAAACGGTATTAGTTTACCATTTGCATCTGTTACCTCTTTTCTAGTACTTACACCATCTCCGTCATCGTCCGTGTCTAAAAAGTCAGGTATTCCATCACCATCTGTATCATCTGGATTAATTGCTCCTGCTGGTAATAAGCGCATGTAACCATCACCATTTAAATCTTCTTGAAAATCCATTATTCCATCGCCATCTGAATCTACTCTGTTTATTTCATATAATTTAACACTAAAAACTAAAGGCGCATATGCTGGAATAGTAGCACTTCCTGCGTTATAGTAAGCTAGACCTGAAGGAATGAATAATACTCCAGCTCCAAAATTACTGTAAGTAACTGTACCGTCAGCATTTGATACGTATGTTCCAGTTTTAAATTGTGGAAAAAGCTCTTCCCATCCTTTTATAAGCGGAGCATTTGGGTTATACAAGTAAAAAAACTGCTGTGGTGTTTTTGACTCTTCGAAGAAAGTTGCACCTAAATTCTGAACTTCAGCTACTTTAGTTCGCGACAAATACTCACCTTTATATGCTGTAAGAACACCGTCAGTATTAGTTGGTGACAACCCTACTCCTTCTCTAAGCACTAAATAATATAATTTATAAGTAATGTTATGAAAATTTAACTCACGAGATAAAAGCTTCGGGAACGTAGTTTTATTTAAGTATGACATTAGTGAAGGCTGAGTTCCTCCACTAGGTATTTTTGTTATTTTAGTATCAGCGTCTGCAGAAACATCTTCGATATAATAATTATTCAAATATTCCTCAATATCTTTCAAATCAGTTGCATATTGCTCTGCGTAATCTCTTGGTGGAGTAATATCTGCTGTGTCATTATCCTTTGAACATGAAAATAAAGACAGGGTTGTAATTAATAGAATAAAATAATACTTAAATTTGTTCATTATAGCTAATTTTTTTAAGTGCGCAAGATACAATATTGATTGATTTTTGTAAACAATTTAACTCCGATTTTAGAAAATTTATGAGAATAGATAAATATTTATGGTGTGTGAGGTATTACAAAACCCGAAACATGGTTACCGAAGCCTGTAAAAAGAACCACGTGACTGTGAATGGTCTAGTTGCCAAACCTTCAAAGGAGGTATTTCCTACTGATAAAATCACATTTAGAAAAGATCAAATCACCCAAATTATAACGGTTTTAGACATTCCTGATAACCGTGTGGGCGCAAAACTTGTTGACATATATAGAAGGAATGATACTCCAGCTGAAGTCTACCAACACTTAGAACTCTTAAAATTATCGAAGGAACATTATCGAAAAAATGGCACAGGAAGACCAACAAAAAAAGATAGAAGAGATATCGATGAATTTGGCAACGAAATAAAGACAGACGAAGAAGATTGATTTAGCATCGCTTGCTAATTCTTTAGCCGATATTATATTTAAATCTATCAATCTGTTAATAACAACTTACAATACATATAATGAACAAAGATATAATCCTAACCAATCAGGAAATTGAACATAAAATTAGAAGAATTGCGTATCAAATCTATGAAACGTTTGTTGATGAAGAAGAAATTGTAATTGCAGGAATCGCCAATAACGGCTTTATTTTCGCAGAAAAAATAGCTTCTATGTTAGAAACTATTTCTCCAATAAAAGTTTCAATTTGCAAAGTGCAAATCAATAAACAGAATCCACAGTTACAAATCCAAACTTCGTTAGCAAAAGAAGATTATGCGAACAAAGGTTTAATTTTAGTTGATGACGTTCTTAATTCAGGAACTACATTAATATATGCTGTACGTCATTTTATTGATGTTCCATTAAAGAAATTCAAAACTGCAGTACTAGTAGATAGAAATCATAAAAAGTATCCAGTAAAAGCTGACTTTAAAGGAATTTCTCTATCAACGTCGTTATTTGAGCATGTCCAAGTTGTATTTGATGAAGACGGCAGTAGCTACGCTTATTTAAGCTAAGATGCATTCAATATCAAGAACTACCTGATCAATTGTTTTTTCATCAACAGTCACTTTAAATTGTGCTTGATTGTAATAATAACTTCTTTCGAAAAGGTGCGTCGCAATAAACTCCTTCATTTCCACATCATTTTTTTGTGAAATAAGGGGTCTTTTGCTTTTATTGGTAGAAAGTCTTCTAAATAATGTATCAATTGAAGCTTTCAAATAAATAGAAGCAACATTTTCTCCGTTTAATAATTCATGATTATTGGCATAACATGGAGTTCCTCCTCCTAAACCAATTATTTGTTTATCAGGTGAGTTTAACAATTCGACAAAAACTTGATGTTCTAACTTTCTAAAGTATATTTCGCCACGAGTATCGAAAATCTCATTTATAGACAAATTTGCTTTTTCTTCAATTTTTTCATCCAAATCTACGAATGGAATTTTTAGACTTTGCGATAATTTATTTGCAATTGTGGACTTACCACAACCCATATAACCCAATAATATAATTTTTTTCATCTTAATAAAACCTTACAAATTAAGGTGTTGAGAATTTTTGTTTAAAAAAGACAAATTTATAATAAAAATGCTTGGAAAACTCCAAATAAAGTCCTTATATTTGCACCCGCATTCAAGGAAAGAATATGACTCGATAGCTCAGTTGGTAGAGCACATCACTTTTAATGATGGGGTCCTGGGTTCGAGCCCCAGTCGGGTCACAATTTTAGTGATCAACAAATAATTTTCTTGAAAGCATTGACTCGATAGCTCAGTTGGTAGAGCACATCACTTTTAATGATGGGGTCCTGGGTTCGAGCCCCAGTCGGGTCACAAAAGGTCGTTCGCTATGCGAATGACCTTTTTTACTTTTAGGCCACGTGGAGAAACGGTAGACTTGCCAGCTTGAGGGGCTGGTGCTCGCAAGGGCGTGTGGGTTCAAATCCCACCGTGGTCACGAATTAACAAAATCCCGAAATTAAAAAACAAAGCGTGCTTTGACTTTTTAATTTCGGGATTTTATTTTTAAAGCGGAAGTTAATGGCGTCTTGACCACATTAAAGATAAAAATTTAGTTTGTGAATTATTTTCAAGCAAAAAGATAAATCGTCTATACTTTAATCAAAGCTTGATTATCAAAAGTGTTATCGACCTGGACTTAAAATAAAGGGATCATAACGAAAACCTGTGGAGTAGCAAAAATTAGGCATATATGTTCGTTAGTCTAAACAGGAAAAATTCTATGTTTCTCACTCCTCTAA